>DATDEV010000434.1:0-9939 GCA_036522995.1 Polyangiaceae bacterium | reverse complement strand
CGGTTCAAACCGGGTACATAGGTGACAAATCGGACCGGCCCAAACATGGGTGACACGTTTTGCGAGGACGTGGAGCCCACGCTCGCGGTACCGGCGTGACGTGACGTGGCCGAGGCGTGCTGAATCAAGTGGTACCCCGCGCGTGGCGGCCTGGTGTGCCCCCGCGCTGGCGCTGTGACGGCGCTTTTCGCTGAGCGCAGCGTGACACGGCGCGCTGCGCGCCGCTAAACCGTGCGCAGCGTGACGCGGCGGCCATCGCTGGAGCGGTGCGTGAGATCTGATACGACGCCCGGCTTCTTCTTTGGCTTCGGTAGCGCGATGGCGTCTTCCGAAGTGAGCTCGCCGAGCAGGTCGTAGTCGGTCGTGCTTTCGATGCGCACGGTGCGAAGCTCGCCAGGGCGAGCTTCGATGCCGGTCGGCCCCCCGGAAATGTAGACCACGCCGTCGATGTCGGGCGCCTGACCGGCGTGGCGGCCGACCAGCACCAGCTCGCTGTCTTCACTGGGGCCCTCGACCAAGATCGTAAGCTCGCGGCCGATCATCGCCTTCAGCTTCTTTTGGCTGATCTTGCGCTGCACGCTCATCAGCTTTTTGGCGCGCGCGGCGGCCACCTTCTCCGGCACCTTGTCTTCGAGCTTGAAGGCGCGCGCGCTCGGCTCGTCGGAGTAGCGGAACACGCCCACCCGGTCGAACTCGGCGAAGCGAATGAAGGTCAAAAGCTCCTCGTACTCTTCCTCCGTCTCACCCGGGTGACCGACGATGAACGCGGTGCGAAACACCAAGCCCGGGATACGCGTGCGCAGTCGTTCGACCAGCTCGTACAGCCGCTTGCCGCCGTGACCGCGGCGCATGCGGCGCAGCATGCCGTCTGCCGCATGCTGCAGCGGCATGTCGACGTACTTGACGATCTTGGGATGCGTGGCGATGAGCTCGATCAGCTCGTCGTCGAGCTTTTCCGGATAAAGGTAGAACAGCCTGACCCAGCGCAGCCCCGGGACGTCGGCGATGCGCTTCACCAGCGCTGCCAGGTTGGCGCGCTCGCTGAGGTCCCGGCCGTAGGCGACGGTGTCCTGCGACACCAGGTTCACTTCCAGCACGCCGCGCGCCGCCAGCTCTTCCACCTCGCGCACGATGTCGTCGGGCTCGCGTGAGCGCTGTTTGCCACGCAGCTCCGGGATCACGCAGAACGCGCAGGTGCGGTTGCAGCCCTCGGCGATCTTGACGTACGCGCTGCGACCGCGCGTCGAAATCCGGCGCGGGTCGGTCGCGCTGATCACCCAGTCGGCAGGGTTGCCCACCAGCATGCGCTCGGCGTCGCCCTTGAGCACGCGCTCGAGCTTGAGCATGTCGCTCGAGCCCAGGAAGTGATCGACCTCGGGCATGTCGCTGGCAAGCTCGTCGGGGTAGCGCTGGCTGAGGCAGCCCGAGACCACCAGCTTCTCGCAGCTCTTGCCCTTGTGCTCGGATAACGCCAGGATCGTGCTTATCGATTCCTGCTTGGCGGCGTCGATGAAGCCGCAGGTGTTGACGACGATCACGTTGGCCAGCTCGGGGTCGGCGACGTGGCTGTAGCCGGCGCGCTCGGCCACGCCCAGCATGACCTCGCTATCGACGCGATTCTTCGGGCAGCCCAGGCTGACGAAGTGAATCGTCCGCTTGCTCATCGAGCGTCCATCAGCCGACGAAAACGGTCGAACAGGTAGAGGGCGTCGTGCGGGCCCGCCGCAGCTTCGGGGTGGTACTGCACGCTGAAGGCTTGCTGCGCCTTGGCCTCCAGCCCTTCGCTGGTGCCGTCGTTCAGGTGCAGGTGCGTGGTCTCGGCCACGCCCGAAATCGACTTCACGTCCACGACGAAGCCATGGTTCTGCGTGGTGATTTCGACGCGGCCGGTGGTCAAATCTTTCACGGGCTGGTTCAGGCCACGATGACCGAACTTGAGCTTGTAGGTGCTGGCGCCGAGCGCGCGCGCCAGCAGCTGGTGACCCAGGCAGATGCCGAAGATCGGTTGCTTGCCGAGTAGCTCCTGGATGGTCTTGACGGCGTAAGAGAGGGCTGCCGGATCGCCGGGGCCGTTCGACAAGAAGACGCCGTCGGGCTTGAGCGCCAAGATGTCCTGGGCGCTGGTGCTCGCGGGCACCGCCGTCACCTTGCACCCGGAGTCGTGCAGGCAGCGCAGGATGTTGCGCTTGGCTCCGTAGTCGATGGCGACCACGCGGTGGAGTCGGTCGCTGCGCTGCGAGTCGGCGTGCC
Organism: Polyangiaceae bacterium; assembly: GCA_036522995.1. Lineage (GTDB taxonomy): Bacteria > Myxococcota_A > Polyangia > Polyangiales > Polyangiaceae > PMG-095. The sequence goes on along the minus strand of DATDEV010000434.1, from coordinate 7,689 downwards.
CGTCCTGCATCGCGCTCGCCCACTCGGCGCCGCGTGGCTCATCGAAGTCGTAAGCGGCGGCCGGGGTGACACGCGCTACCAGATCGAGCCCCTCCATGGCGGGGGCGGCCTTGGCGCGATCGACGAGCGTCGAGGCGTCCTCCGTACCGATGGCGCCGTTCTGTGAGCCCTTGTCGCGCAGATGGCGGGTGAGGCGCCGGGTATCGATGTCGCTGATGGCCACGATGCCGTAGCGCGACAGGTAGTCGTCGAGGCTCTCGCTTGCGCGCCAGTTGGAGACGACGGGGCTGGCGTCGCGGATCACGAAGCCGGCGACCTGCGGCTTCGAATCGACGCTCTCCTGATCTTCCGCGTTGATGCCGGTGTTGCCGATCTGCGGCGCCGTCATGGTGACGATCTGCCCCGCGTACGACGGGTCGGTCAGCACCTCCTGATAGCCGGTCATGCCGGTGGTGAAGACCACCTCACCGGTAGTGCCGCCGTCGGCGCCGTGCGCGCGCCCCTCGAAGACGGTGCCATCGGCCAGTGCCAGGTAGGCGCGCCGCTTGCTCACGACAGGCCTCCATTGCCGAAGGCATCGAATACGATTTTGCCTCGCGATAGCGTCATCACAATTCTCGCTGTCATCTCGTGCTTGGTGAACGGGGTGTTGCGGCTCTTGGAGCGCAGCTTCATGTCTTCGACCCGATAACGTGCGCCTGGATCGACCAGAGTCAACTCGGCGCGGGCACCTTCTCGCAGGCTGGGCGGCTCGATGCCGATAATGCGAGCCGGGCGGTTGGAAAGGGCGTCCAGCAGCCGAGCCAGGGTGATGCCCGACTCGCCCACCAGCCCCAGCAGCAGCCCAAAACACAGCTCCAGGCCGATCATGCCGGGCGAGGCCTCCGAAAACTCGCAATCCTTCTCGAGCGGCGAGTGCGGCGCGTGATCGGTGGCGATGGCATCCAGGGTGCCGTCAGCCAGCGCGCGCCTGAGCGCGTCCACGTCTTCGGGCTCGCGCAGCGGGGGATTCACCTTGCACGCCGTGTCGTAGCCAATCACCGACGCGTCGGTGAGCAGCAAGTGATGCGGAGTGACCTCGGCCGTGGCGGCGATGCCGCGCGACTTGGCCTCGCGCAGGATGCGCACGGCGCCGAGCGTGGAGACGTGCGCCGCGTGGTAGCGGGCGCGCGTGTACTCGGCGAGCAGCATGTCGCGAGCGATGATCACGTCCTCGGCGATGCGCGGCCAGCCGCGCAGCCCGAGCCTGGCCGAGACATTGCCCTCGTGCATGTCGGCGCCCGCCGTGAGATCGTGATCTTCGGCGTGCTGGATCACCGGAATGTCGAAATTCTTCGCGTATTCGAGGGCTCGCCGCATGACCGCGCTGTTCATGACGCACACGCCGTCATCGCTGACGCCCACGATGCCGGCGTCGCGCAGCTCTGCCATCTCGGTCAGATCTTTGCCCTTCTGGCCGATCGTGATGGCGGCGATCGGATGCAGCTGCGCGCCGTCGTGCTCTTCGGCGCGGCGCAGCATGAGCTCGGTCACGGCGCGCGTGTCGTTGACGGGCTTGGTATTGGGCATCACGCACACGTGCGCGTAGCCGCCCGCCGCCGCCGCGTTCAGGCCGGTGGCGATCTCTTCTTTGTATTCCTGACCCGGCTCGCGCAGGTGCGCATGCAGATCCACGAACGCGGGCACGAGCCAGAGCCCGGCTCCGTCGATGATGCGCGCGTGCTCGGCTCCGCTGACGCCAGCGGCGGCGTCGGGTCCGACACGCGTGATGGTGCCGCGCTCGACGGTGACGTCGACGGTGGCGTCGAGCGCGCGCGACGGGTCGATCGCGCGCACGCCGCGGAAGATGAGGAGCTGGGGCGTGTCGGACACGGCGGCGGGTGATAGCACGGGGCCGGGCGCCCAGGCATTGCCGAAAGAGTGCGTGAATTGTCGATGAATGTCGGGGGCTTACGCTCGGAGCTAGCGGCGCGCCAGGCGTGTTAAGCTCGGTTTCCGGCCTATGGCAGACGAAGGCGAATCGATCAAGAAGCCGAACGCGTCCATACCTCGCCCAACGGCAGGGAGGTCCACGCCGCCACCGGCGCCCGTTCGTACCAGTGGGACTGCAAACCCATCCCCGGCGAAAGCCAGCCAGCCGCCGCCGCCGCCGCTGCGGTCGAAGGCGCCGCCGCCGTCTCCGCCGGTGCGCTCCAAGCTGCCGGTTCCGCCTGGAGTAGACCCGGCGTCGCTCGGGGGTGACGCGACCTCGACGCCGGCTCCGCCCGTGCGCAAGGCTTTGCCGAGGCCGCCGTCAATGCCGTCGCGCGCGCCCTCGATGGGAGTGCCGTCATCTTCGCCGACGCACGAGCCTCCCAAACCGGCGTCAGGGCCGTCGACGTCGTCCCAACCGCTGAGCTCCGAGACGCCCGCAGCGTCAGCCGTGCTGCCCCTGGCGCCCGTCCTGCCGGTGGCGGCCCCGATCACGGCGCTGCCCCAGGGCACGCTCGACGCCACCACCATGGTGCGTGCGGATCTGCAGGTGAAGCCGCCGGCCGAGAGCGAGGCGACGCGAGCCGAAGAGTTCCTCAGGCGCGCCGAGCTCGAGCTGCCGACCAAGACGCACGCCGTCGCTCGGGCCCGCATCCGCTTCGAGTGCGGTCGGCTGTGCGAATCGGTGCTGGCCAAGCCCGACGACGCCATCACCTACTACCGCAAGGCGCTGGTCGACAACGCGAGCCACGTGCCGTCGATCCGCGCGCTGCGCCGACTCTTGCTCAGCAAGGGCGACTACGGCGCGACGGTGCCGCTGTTCGACGCGCAGATCGCCGTGACACGCGCCGCGGCGGCGCGCGCCGCGCTGCTGTACGAGAAGGGACGCCTGCTCGAAGATCGCCTGGGACAGCGTCGCGAAGCCAGGGAGGCCTTTGCCTCTGCTCTCGAGCTGAACCCAGGTGACGCAGCGCTGCTCAAGGCAGTGGTGCGCGCCGAGATTGGGGCGCGGGCCTGGGATGCGCTCGACAAGTCGATCGAGCAGAGCGTGGCGGGGGTGAAGAGCGACACGCGCCACCGCGCCGCGTTGATGGTCGAGCGCGCCCGCATCGCCGAGTCGCGGCGCAAGAACTTGCCGCAAGCCGCCGAGCTGTACCAGGCAGCGCTCGACGCCGATCCGCGCTCGGACGCCGCCGTCCATGCGCTCAAGCGGCTGCACTACTCGCACCAGCGCTGGCGTGATCTGGTGGGCGTGCTCGAGCGCGAGGCGGAGCAGGTGTCCGACCCCAACGCGCGCGCCATGGCCCTGTACCGGGTGGGCCGCGTAGAGATCGATCGGCTCGGCAATCTGGAGGCGGGCACGCACGCTCTGGAACGCGCGCTGGGCGTGGTCAAGGACGACCGCCTGGTGCTGGAGGCGCTGCTGCGCGCCTATGAAGCGATGCAGAACCACGCGGCGCTCGGCAACGTGCTGGCGCGGCTGGCAGATCTGGCGCGTGGCGACGCCGAACGCATCGCCTACCTGACGCGTGGGGCGCAGCTGTACGAGGACCAGCTGCACGACGACGACACGGCGGTGGCTTGGTACGAAAAGGCGCTGTCGTTCGATCGCACGCACTCGCCGGCGCTGGCCGCGCTGTCACGCCTGTACGGCCGCACCAAGAGCTGGGAGAGCTTGCTGGCGATTTGCGCCGGCGAGGCCGAAGCGGCGCGCGATCCACATCGGCGGGCCTACGCCTACGCGCGCATGGCCGAAATCCTGGAAAAGGAGCTGGGTAAGCCGGAGCTGGCGCTCACCCACCACGCGCGCGCGCTGGGCATCGTGCCCGGGTACGCCGCTTCCTTCAAAGCGCTGGTGCGCCTGTACTCGGCTGGCAAAAAGTACGCTGAGCTGCTCGAGCTGTACGAGCGTGCGGTCGACCACGCCCACGACGCCGAGACCAAGATCACCTACCTGTTCAAGATGGGCCGCGTGCAGGAGGACGCGCTCGGCGACGCCGGCGGCGCGCTCACTGCGTACCGCCGCATTCTGGGCATCGACGCCGCGCACCTGGGCGCCGTCCACGCCGCTCAGCGCGCTGCCGAGCGTGGCGGACTGTACCGCGAGCTGTGCGAGATGCTCGAGCTCGAAGCCAAGCTGGTCAAGGATGCGCGTGACCGGCTGATGCTGCTGCACCGCGCCGGTGAGGTGGCAGAGCACGATCTGGGCGACGACTCCTTGGCGCTAGGCTTGCAGCGGCGCGTGCTGGAGCTCGACCCCAAGTTTCAGCCGGCGCTGGCCAGCCTGGGCCGGCTGTACTTCCGTGCTGGGCGCTGGGAGGACCTGATTCACGTCTACCAGGCGGAGCTGACCAGCTTGCCGCGTGGCGCCGAGTCAGCCCGTCTCGACTACAAAATTGGCGAGATCTACGAGCTGCGGGTTGCCAAAGACGACCTCGCGCTGGCGGCCTACCGTCGCGCGCTGGAGGCCGATCCGCTCCACCTGCCGGCGCGCCGCGCCCTCGAGCGCAAGCTGGGGGACAAGCTCCACTTCGAGGAGATCGCCAAGCTGATCGAGAACGAGCTGGCGGCGGAAACCGATCCGAATTCCATCGCACGCGCGGCGCTGCGCCTGGGCGAGGTGTTCGAGAACCGCATGAACGCCAGCGACAAGGCGCTGGTGGCTTACGAGCGAGCTTTGGCCGCGGACCCGGAGTTCCGGCCGGCGCGTGACGCGCGCGTGCGGCTGCTGACCGAAGCCAAGGACTGGAAGCGCTTGGTCGACGAGCTGGGCAGGGAGGCCGAAGCCAGCCAGGACCCGAAGCTTGCCATCGCCGCGCTGCTCCGGGCCGGCGAGATCTGGCAAACCGAGCTCGGCGCAGCGCAAAAGGCCATCGAGTGCTTCGAGGCGGTGCTGGCCAAGGATCCTGGGCACATCGACGCGCTGCTCGCGCTCGAGTCGCTGTACGCCGAGCGCTCGCTGTGGGAGCCGCTGGCGAAGGTGTACGCGACCGAAGCGCGCGTGCTTTCGGAGCCGGGCCCGCGTATCGCCGCGCTGGCGGAGCTCGGACGACTCGAAGAGACCAAGGGCGTCGGAACCGAGGAGGAGCGCAAGGCCGCTTATTTTGCGATCCTGCAGCTGGCACCCCAGGACCTGACGGCGCTGTCGGCTCTCGAACGCATCGCGCTCGAGAGCGGCGATGCCAGCCTGCTGGCTCACGTCGACGCCAAGCAGGCCGCGCTGGCCGAAGATCCCGAGCTCAAAGCGGCGCTGCTCACGCGCCTGGCCGAGGCGCTCGAGCGCTCGGGTGATCCGTCGGCCCTCGAAGTGTGGCGCGGCGCCATCGCTGCCGATCCGGAGAGCATCTCGGCGGCTCGTGGCATCACGCGCCTGGCGGAGCGCACGGGCGATCCGGCGCTGCTCGAGGAGGCCAGCGCCCACGAAGCTCGCGTTACCGGCGACAACGACATCGCCGCTCGTCTGCTGGTGCGCTCGGCCATCGTGCGCGCCGAGCGAGGTGAGGTGGACGCTGCCGTGCGCCTGCTGCGCCAGGCATTGGAGCAAAATCCCGACTTCGAGGCTGCCGCTGCCAAGCTGACCGAGCTTCTGGTGGCGCGCGGCGCCATCGACGACCTGATCGCGCTGCTCACCAATGCCGCCAACGCCGCCACCCAGCCCACCCGCGTGGCCTCGCTGTGGAGCGTGGTGTCGGATCTGTATGCTTCGCGCAAGAAGGACGTGCCGGCTGCGCTGGCCACGCTCCATCGCGCACAAAATCTCGTGCCGGGGCACGCCGGTACGCTCGTCAAGCTCGCGGAGCTCTATGCCAGCGACAAGCAATGGGCCGAGGCGGTCGACCGCCTGAAGCAGGGGCTGGGTCACGCTAGCTCCGACGAGCTCAAGGTCGACATCCACCTGCGTTTGGCGGCCATCCTGCAGGACCAGCTGGGTGATCCGGAGCGGGCACTGGGCAGCTTGAATGCAGCGCTGGCTCTCGATTCGGGCTCGCGCCTGGCCCTGTCACGCCTGGCGCGGCTCGAGCTCCAGCGCGGCAAGGGCGATCAGGCGGCCGAGCTCGCCGCGCGCCTGGTGCGCGTCTCGCCAGAGCTCGGGCAACGCGTCGAAGCTCTGACCTTGCTCGGCGATCTGGAGCGCGGCCGTGGTCAAAACGCCGCGGCCGTGCAGGCCTACGAGCAAGCCGTGGCTCTCTCCGGCCTCGCTGGCTCCGCCGCCGAGCGTTTCCGTACGCTGACGGCCGAGCAGGCCAAGCGCGGCGAGCCTCCGAGCCACGCGCGCTACGCCGGCGCCCTGCGCAGCTACGCCGAGCAGCATCCGGCGCCGACCCCGGAGCTCACCGCCCTGTACGTCGAGCTGGCACGAGTCCTGGGTGACGACATGGCGCAGCCCGAGCAGGCCGCCCAGGCGCTGGAAAGAGGGCTGGGCGGAGCCGCTGGCGATCCCGATCTGGCACGGGCGTACGCCCGGCGCCTGCTCTCCGCGCAGCGCTATCAGGACGCGATACAAGGCTTCCGGCGCGCGCTCACGCTCGATGTCTTTCAGCCCGAGGCCTTTCGTGGCCTGAGTGAGGCTTGGCGCGCCCAAGGTCGCGCGGCAGAGGCGACCTGTGCGGTCGGCGTCGTGGTGGCGCTCGGGGCGGGCAACGATCTGGAGCGGAGCGCCGTGTCGTCGCGGGTGGTGCGCGCGGCCGCGCAAGCGCCGGGCAGCTTGGACGCGAGCGAGCTGTCGAGCATCGACGTGAACCCGGCCACGAGCACGGCCAGCGTGCTGCTCGCGGCGCTGGGTGATGCAGCGGGCAAGGTGTACGCGCCCGACCTGGAGCGCTGGGGCCTGTCGCCGCGCGACAAGCTCACGCAGAAATCCGGTCATCCGCTGCGCGCCCTGACCGAGCGGGTGGCGGCCGTTTTTGGCGTCGAAAGCTACGACCTGTACCTGCATCGCGCGCACGCCGGAGCCGTGCAGCTCGAGCTGACCGATCCGGTGAGTGTGCTGGTGCCCGCCAGCGTGGCGGGTCTGCCGGAGCCGGTCGCCGTGTTCGCGCTGGCGCGAGCCTTCGCCAGCTTGGCACGCGGCCTTGCGGCCATCGAGCGGCTCGACGTCGACGAGCTGCGCCTGCTCTTGGGCGGCGCTGCGCGTGGTGCCGACGCCTCCTTCGGTAGCGGCACGCCCGACGACGAGCGCCTGGGGTCGATGCAGCGCCGCGTCGCCAAGGCGATGCCCTGGCTCGGCCGGGGCGCGATCGAAGAAGCGGCGCGCGCCTACGCGAGCGCCCCGCCGCACGATGTCTCCGAGTGGTTGCTCGGAGCGCGCATGACTTCGGCGCGCGTGGCGGCCATCGTTTGCGATGACGTCGTCGCGGCTGCGGATATGCTGCGACGGAGCGAGCAGGGGGCTGCCGGCGCCGGGGCGCAGTTCGCGGCGCGCCGCCTGCTGGGCGACATGCTCGGCTTCTGGGTCAGCGATGCAGCCTTCGCCATGAAGCGACGGCTGGGCATGGGCTGAACGCACCGCGTCGCGAGGGGGCTCAGTGACCGGGAGCGGGGCGCCGGAAGCACCAGATGAGCTGGCTGTCGTCGCCAGCTCCGGCCGAGACCATCTCCCAGCCCTTGGCGCCGGCGGCGTTGGCCTTGACGTGGACGTCGTCGGCCGTGCGGGCATCGACGCAGAGGTAGGCCCAGCGCTGCTCGCTAGGGTCCGACGCTTGCGCCGATTTGACGCCG
>DATDEV010000433.1:0-3989 GCA_036522995.1 Polyangiaceae bacterium | reverse complement strand
CAACGGCATCAATTGTTCAGGTAGCGAAGCGGACGGCTGCTGGAACGGTAAACAAATCTGCGGCACCACTGCGCAAGCAGATTGCGTGGACACCGGTTCCGCTGCAGCGCGGGATCACATCCTCCAGCGCAACGGCTGCGTGGGCACGGCGACAGTTCAGTACGGCGCCTGGCCTGATTGCAAACAATATACGGGCTGTCCTGCAGCCTTCCCGGTCGTGTACTGCATGCCGGCCGGAGCTCATACCGACGGGGGTGAGCGTCACGTTCCGGGCATCTGGAACTTCTGGAAGGCACTACCGCCCGTCCCCTGAACGCTACCGCGCCCGCCCCACGATCCCGGTCGCCGATCCTCATAACCCTGCCCGATTACGCTCCTGCTCGAGCAGCAAGGCACCCTGTCTCGCTTCGAGAAAGCGTCCACGCTCGCTCCGCGCGAGGCGCTAGCGAGGCCACGACTATTGCTTGACGGCCCTAGGCACGCGCCTCTATCTGTTGAAGAGTCGGCGATTACAATTGGACTTGAACTTGAACATGTCGAAGAAGAAGCTGCTGGCGGTCTGTCTCTTGGTTGGAACGGCGCTCAGCTGTGGTTCGGATAAGGACCCGGGTAAGGGCGCGGGTCCTGATGCTGGCGGCGCTGGCTCGGACGGCCCTGACTCTGGCAGCGCTGGCGACGACAGCGACGGCAACGACGGCAACGACGATGAGCCTGGCGTCACCAGCACGTACGAGGAAGTCGCCTCTGTCGCGAAGATGATCTACGACGCCGTCGAGGCGGGCGAGGACGTCACTCCCCATATCGCGGCGGTTCTCGAGGCGTTCGGGGTGCCGATCCTGGAGCCTGATGATGCCGACGGTGCGCTCGCTCGCATCGACGCCGGGTTGCCCTTCGTGACGTCGGTCGTCGTCGAGCGCATGGCGGCAGCCTACGCGGAGGGCCGGTTCGTCGATGTGCAGGGCTTCTCCGAAGGTCTCGACGAGCAAGGCGTCGGGCTCGCCTACCCCTTCAACCTCGACGACGGCAGTGAGTATCCCAACGAGTTCCTCGGTTCGCTGATCTATTCGTTCACGCTCCCCGGCGAAACCATGCCGGATGTCCCCTTGGAAGCGGGGTACATTCTCCCCTCGTTCGTGCGGGAGCTCGGGCAAGAGCGTGCCCGCCGCACGAACATGGAGGGCTTGGATCCGGCCTGGGGCGACGGCAAGCTCGACCCGCTGCAGTTCACGCTGCTGACCTTCACGATCTTCGCCAAGCCTGCCAGCGGAACGGAGACGCTTTCGGGGGCCCCGCAGATCAAGCTCCTCCAAGCCGACGTCATCGCCAAGTTCGTCAAGGACCAGCTCAAGGGCGCGGCCGAGGACAAAGTGACGAGCGAGGTGCAGAGTTTCATCGAGGTGCCGCTCGACAAGAAGGACGCAGCAAAGGTGAGCGTCTGCGGCTCGCTCATCTTGTACGGCCACAAAGTCACGATCACCAACACCCCCGACCTGCTCTGGCACGCACCGCAGACGCCGAATCTCACCACGGTCGAGATGACCCTCACCTTCGAGGACGACTATCACGACAACTGGGCGCGTGCGGTGATCGCCGGTGGCGTCACGGATCTCACCGGCTGCGCCTTTCCGCGCAAGGGACCGATTGAGGGCAAGGCGGTCGAGTGGAGCGTGTCGAGCGGGCTCGAGGGCCACGGCGCGTACGACCTCACCGGAGCGACCACGAACGACCTCGGCAAGTCGACCGCCACCTGGCGGACCGTCACCGATGACTACCCGGAAGCCTGCCACGTGTTCGAAAAGCAGCGGGATGCCGTGGGCGCGACCGAGGCCGTGGTGAGCGGGCTGCTCCCGGGCTGGAGCACGGTGGAGACGATCGTCACGTTCCTGAATCCGAACGTGGGCACCCAAGGAAACGATCCCCTCACGGTGCTGTATTACGAACTGACGGCCGACGACACCTGTCACGTCGAATGACGTCGGCGTCGCTCGACGTGCGCCGGCTCGTCCAGCTCGCCCCCGCGCTCCTCGTCACCACCACCGCACTGTTTGCGCTGCCGGACCAGGCAGGTGGTTTTCGGCTCGCCAAGTGGAGCGCGTTCGGCATCGCGCTCGGCGCCCTCGGAGTCGCCTTGCTCGTGCGCCCACTCCCGCTCCGCCTACCCAGGAGCTGGTGGGCGCTGGGGGTATTCGTGGCCGCGGCCGTGGCGCTGCCCGCGTTCTCCTCGTCGCTGGCGCTGACTCACTGGCCGACGGCGCTCGGCACGCTGTCCGGGCTCGCGCTCTTCTTCGTCACGGTCATCGCGCTGGGCGATGACGACAACGCCCGCCGCGCGAACCTGGTGGTACTCACCGCGTGCGGCGGGCTGTGCGCGGTGGTCGTGCTGCTCCAGGCAGCGGGGCTGCGCTGGCTCACCAGTGACGTCTACACGGGCCTCGAGTTTCGGGCGCCTGGCACGTTCGGCAACCCGAACTGGGCGGCCGCGTACCTCGCGCCGCTCGTGCCGCTATCGCTCGGGCTGGCCGCCACCGCTACGCGGCGCCGGTGGCACTACGCCGCCGCGGCCCTACATACGGTCGCGACGGTCGCCACCCTGTCAAAGGGAGGCGCGCTGACGCTAGCGGCGGGGTTGTTCGTGTTCGCGGTCCTCGGTCGCAGTGTCCCGCGAGGTCGCCGACTCGCGCTGCTCGCAGTGGCGGCGGCGTGCGCCGCCACCGCACTGGCGCTGGCGTGGCACCAGGATCTCCCGACGCAGGCGTCGTGGCTGCGCGGTCGCCTCTTTCTGTGGCGGGCGGCGCTCTTCATCGTGGGCGAGCAGCCGCTCAGCGGTGCGGGTCTCGGTGGGTACCCGTACGCGTACGGGCGCGCCGCCGCGGCTTTGATCGACGGCGATCCGGCTGTCTTCATGCCGCTCGCCAGCGTGGACTTCGCGCACAACGACCTGCTGCAGTTTGCGGCGGAGGGTGGCCTCGTCACCGCCGCGGCCTTCGTGGCCGTGGTGGTAGCGGTACTTGTCGGTGCGCACCGGCGTAGCGATCCGCTGTCGCGGGCCGTGGGCGCGGCGGTCGCGGCGCTGGTCGTGAACGGGCTAGCGGATTCGCCGCTGCGGGTGCCGTCGACTTTCGTGCTGTTCTTCTTCCTGCTCGGTTGGCTCTCGCCCAGCGCTCCGCGCGCAAAGAGCTACCGCCCGCTCCTCGGCGTCATCGCTCTGCTCGGTGTGCTGCAGGGCGTGCGCTTCGCCGCGGGCAACGCCAGCTGGACCCTCGGGCGCGAAGCGCTGGGCGCTCGCCGGCCAGCGGTCTCGGACCTCGAACGTGCGCGTTTTTGGCTGCCGGAGCACGGGCGCAGCGCGTCGCAGTACGCGCGGGCCCTGGGGCGCGCCGGCCGGTTCGACGACGCTCTCGCCGCGTCAGCAGTGGCAGCGTCCCTACGCTTCGACGTCGACGACGAGATCTTCCGCCGCGACCTGGCGAGCCGCTCGCTCGGCCGCGCCGCGGCGATCACGCAGTGGCAGGACTTCTCGCGGCGCTTCCCTGCGCTCGTCACGCCCTATCTGCGGCTCGGCGCGCTGCACCTGCAGGCGAACGATCGCTCGGCGGCGATCGCTGCCTACGAGGCGGTGCTCGCCAACCCACAACCAACCAGCCGCGCCCAGGTGGCGCGAGCGCAGGCGCGCGGCGTGCTGCAGTCGCTCTTGTCGAAACAGCGCCGAACCCTCGACCGTTAGCGCGGGGGGAGAATGGTTGCCCGCGCCGTAGAACTCGTAAGCATCCGAACTTGTCCGTGCCCTACGCCGCCCCCAACTCGCCCACACCATGGGCCTGTGCAGACGCTGCACGGATCAGCGACGTGCTACGTGGTAGGAGCGCTGGCTACATGCGGGTGCCAGCCAAACTAGGCCGGAACCGACGACCTTCGCGGCGCGCGAGCATGAGCGCCGGGCGCTGGGCTATTCTGATTCGGTGGAGCAGTCCCGAGCCATGCTCGTAGCG
>DATDEV010000432.1:0-5553 GCA_036522995.1 Polyangiaceae bacterium | reverse complement strand
AGGTGGCGGAGGCGTGGGGTTCTTGTTGGATACGTGCACGTAGTGAGTCGGCGGCCTGGGGAAGGCGCTTTCCGCGCCGCCGCCTACAGCCTGCGCTTCGGGCGGTTGCGAGGGGTTCGCCCGTGGGGAGACGCGCAATGCCTACGCGGGCGGGGGCACACGCGGGGTTAGGAGACTACGACGGGTTCGACTTTGATGCCGGCGCTTTGGAAGGCGGCGAGGAGGCCAGGTTTGTCGTTGGCTTTGGAGATGGCTTCTTCGGGGGTGACCAGGCCGTCTTTGACGTGCTTGAAGAGGCTGTCGTTCATGAGGGCCATGCCCTGCTTGCGGCCGGTCTGCATGATGCTGGGGATCTGGAAGACTTTGGATTCGCGGATCAGGTTGGCGATGGCCGGGACGCCGAACATGACCTCGAGCGCGGCGATGCGGCCGCCGCCGATCTTCTTGCACAGCATTTGCGCGATGACGCCCTTGAGGCTGTTGGCGAGCATGACGCGGATCTGTTCCTGCTGCGCGGGCGGGTACTGGTCGATGATGCGGTCGATGGTGCTGGGGGCCGAGGAGGTGTGAAGCGTGCCGAACACCAAGTGGCCGGTTTCGGCGGTTTCGAGCGCGATGGCGATGGTTTCGAGGTCGCGCATTTCGCCCAGCAGCACGATGTCCGGATCTTCGCGCAGCGCGGCGCGCAGCGCTTTTTTGAAGGAGTCGGTGTGCTCACCGACCTGGCGCTGATTGACCAGGCACTTCTTGTTCGGGTGCACGAACTCGACCGGATCTTCGATGGTGATGATGTGGTCGTGGCGAGTGCGATTGATGTAGTCGACGAGCGCGGCCAGCGTGGTCGACTTGCCGGAGCCGGTCGGACCCGTGACGAGCACCAGCCCCTTGGGCAAATGGCACAGGCTGAGCAGCTCCTTGGGCAGGTTCAGGTCCTCGACGGTGAGGATCTTGCTCGGGATGACACGCATCACGGAGCCCATACCCTTGAGATCCACGAACAGGTTGGCGCGGAAGCGAGCCTTGCCGGGCAGCTCGTAGGCGAAGTCGCTGTCGTGTGTACCCTCGAATTCCTCGCGGTTGCGCGGCGGCACGATCGGCCACAGCATGCGCTGCACCTGCTCGCCCGAAAGCGTGTCGTAGCCGGCGACCAGCTGCATTTCACCGTCGACGCGCATCATCGGCGGCGAGCCGGTCGAGATGTGAAGGTCGGAGCCCTTGAGCTCGAGCAGGCGATTGAGCAGGCGATCGATGTTGGCCGTGGAGCCATCGGAGAGCGCGTTGTCGTAGGCGAGCCGCGACGAGGCGATCGCCGGCTGCGTGTGAAAGCCGCTGGAACCACCCTGGATGTCGAGCTCCTGCGTGTCGATGCCGATGCTCATGGCCGCACCAGGAACCGACGGCGCAGCCATGGCTGGAAATGAGGGCGAACCGAACGGCGCCGCCGCTGCCGCGGGCGGAGCCGCACGCTGCGGCGCAGGCTGGCGCTCGCCCTGCTGGGCGGGCGTTTGGCAGCGATCGAGGAAGAAGGCGACGTTGAGCAGGCCGACCTTGACCTCTGCGCACGCGCGCACCGGACCGCGCCCCTCGAGATCGAAGTCCCACTCGGCGAAGCCGCTCGCCAAATGCTGGCGCGCCCCCGGCGTGAGCACCGGCGTGAGCAAGCTCTGAATCTTCTCCGACGTCTGCGGGTCGCCCTTCACTTCGCTTTCGCCAGCGGGCACGACGACGATGGTGCGCCTGCCCGGCACCAGCCGCACCTCGGTGGCTCCCACCAGTAAGGCGCGCTTCAACAGGTCGACAATCGGATGGCTCATAGGACGATCCGCGAGTATGGCAAACCCGCCGCTAGGGGTGGATATAAACCACCGTGCCGCGCTCCTTATTTAAGACCCCGTGCCAGGTGGCCGGGACGGAGGGGTCGGTCCACTCGAACAGCCACGCTGCGTCCAGGGGAGCGAGGTTCACGCAGCCGTGACTTCTGACCTTGCCGAAGTCGTCGTGCCAGTAGGCGCCGTGCAGCGCGTAACCCTTGTGAAAATACTGAACGAACGGCACGTCGCGCAGGTTGTAGGAGTCGCCCTTGTCTTCGTCGCCGTCCATCGTGGAGGCGACTTCCTTTTGGTAGATCATGAACGTGCCGCGCGGTGTCGATTCGGTTTCGTCCGGATCGCCCAGGCCGGCGCGGCCGCTGCTGATGAGCGCGGCGTAGACGGCGGTCTTGCCCATGTAGGCGACTAGCGACTGCTGCTTGATCGAGATGTCGAGCCACTTGCGATCACCCGTGGCGAAGCTCGGATACGTATCGCGCGGGGGCAGCACCCGCATCGAAGCCTCCGCCACCCACGTGCCGTCGCGCGTTTCCAGAAAGCCGCCCGGCTTGCTCTGGCCGGTGAGCTTGACGCCCTCGCGATCGCTGAGCTGCGTGCCGGCCTCGAACAGGCCGGCCGCGTTGCGCACGTAGCGCTGACCGTAACGCTCCTTGCTGAACGCCACCGGCAGCCCCTCGTTTTCTGCGATTTCCACGCCGCGTAGCGCGCTTTGTTTCACGAGCTTGACGCGATCGAGAGCGATCACGTCGAGCTCGGTGGTCAGGCCGAACAAGCGCTTTTCCCAGTCGAAGCTCGAGGCGATGGCAAAGCCGCTATCGGCCGCCGCCGCACCAGCATGCGACACGTAGCGCAGCGGCTGCTTCACGCCGTACGGCTTGGGCAGCTTGGCGTCGCCGCCGAGAAAATCGGGCGGCGCCCCGATTTCGCCCAGCGCCGCCAGCACGCCGGAGGCGCGGATGCGTTCGCGATGGTTTGCGGCGCGCAGCGTGAAGTCGCCGCCCTCGGACTCCTCCATCTGCTTCGCGCTCGGCAGGCGAAAGTAGAGCAGCGGCGGCGTGTCGCTCGACAGCGCGTAGGCATAGGGCAAACCCTGGCCGCGCAGGGCGCGCTTGCGCGACGCCACGATCACCGGATGCGACAGATCCTTCGTAGCGCCCAGACCCAAGCACACGAAGCCGCGCGGATTGACCCTGTACCATCCCGCGTCTCGTTTGTCGGCGGGGCCGCTGTCTCGTCTATCGGCGGGGCCCCGACCCCGCCTACCCGCCTCCGTGCCTTCGCTGCGCTTGTCGCCGTCGCAGCCCTCGTTGACGAGCTTGGGTCCGCGCGCCGCCACGATCGCTCCAGCGCGCAGGTAGCCGTAGCGGGTTCGGGTTGGCCCGGTGTCGGTGTAAATCCACGTGCGCCAGGCGATGCTGCCCAGCTGGACCACGTCGGGGCCCTGCTCGTCGAAAGGCAAATTGTCGAGCGGCGTGCCGATATCCAGCGAGCCCCCGCCGCCCGGCTCGGCCGAGCCAGCTGCCGCGGCTTTAAGCGGCGCGCTGACGCCCGTGCTCGGCAAGTCTGCGACCTCGGTCGCCACCGCGCTGCCCACGACGCGCCCCTCCACGGCGTTGGCGCCTCCCGCTGCTGCCAGCGCACCGGGCGGCTCGGCACGCTTGCCGCAACCGAGCACGGCGCCGAGCACGGCGGCGAGCGCGAGCTCGACGATGATGCTTAGCCGGAAAAAACGCATCTTGCGGGCACATCCGTTACCACAGCTCGGGCTGATCCGTGCATGCTGCCGCCGTGCCGATTCCGAGCGGAGCATTCAAGATCGTCAAGGAGGTGCTGCGCCATGTGCTGCGGCGCCCGGTGGTCGGCATCGTGGCCGCCGCCAAAACCGCCGATGGCCGCTGGCTTTTGGTGCGGCGAAGCGACACCGGCAAGTGGGCCCTGCCCGGGGGCACGCTGGAGTGGGGCGAGACCTTCCGCAGCGCGATCGCCCGCGAGGTGCTGGAAGAGACGGGAGCCCAGGTGACCGCGCTCGGCCCGCTGCTGGGAGTCTACTCGGCAGCGGAGCGCGACCCGCGCTTTCACGCCGTCACGGTGGTGGTCGGCGCGACGGTCGACGAGCCGAGCCGCGGCGGCGTAAACCCGGTCGAAATCACCGAAGTTAAGCTATTTACGACGGCGGAGCTGCCCCACGACATCACGCAGGGCATGGCCGATATGCTCGAAAACGCACGCTCGAACCAGGTGACATGGGAATGATAGGCTACCGCTTCATGCGCATCGTGCCGCTCTCGTTCGCGCTCCTGCTCTCGCTGGCCGCGACGGGCTGCGGGCTGTTCCAAAACCTGAACGTAGAGCCCATCGCCACCGGCGCACACCGGCCCAGCAACGTGGCGGCCTACATTGCGGTGACCGACGACGACGCACCGCTCGACGAGCTGGTGACGGCGAACTTTCGCATCTACGAAAACGACCAGCTGGTGTCGACCGAGCAGAGCGGGCTCACGCTGCTCGACCGCAGCGTGGCTGCGGCGCACCACGCGATCCTGCTGCTCGACATGAGCCAGGCAACGCGGCCCGAAGCGCGCACGCTGGGCGCCAAGGCGGCGGCCGGTTTCGTGGACAAGCTCAGCCCGCTCGAAAGCGTTTCGGTGTTTGCGTTCGACGGCAGCGAAGATCTTGTCCCGATTGCCAACGTCGCCAAGGGCGCACCGACGCCCAGCATGGCCGCGCTCGAGACCTTCACGCCGCGCGACGCCTCGCGCAACCTGAACGGCGCCATCATGGCCGCGCTTGCCAAGCTCGACCAGGCGCTCGCCCCGAGCGGCAAGCCCGTCAAAATCGGGACGCTGGTGGTGTTCGCGAGCGGACCGGATCTGGCCGGTCGCGTGGACGGCGATCTGGTGCACGACAAGATCTGGGAAGGCCTGCACGACGTGATCGTGGTGGGGGTCGGCGAGAAGGCCGACAGCCTGTCGTCGCTGGCTCGCCGCGGGCTGCTGGTGCGCGCCCAGGCGGAAAGCACCCTGGCGATCGCGCTCGAAGAAGCGGCGATGATGGCGCGCGCCGAGCTCGAGAAGTACTACCTGGTGTCGTATTGCTCGCCCGCACGGGCCGGCAAGCGCCGCCTGCGCGTGGAAGTGAGCTTCACCACCAAAGAGGGCGCGGAGCACACGGGCGACTTCGAAATCGATTTCGATGCGCGGGGCTTCGAGGCCGGCTGCAACTCGCTGGCGGCGCCGCCGCTCACGTTGATACCGAAGGAGACCTACTCCGATAGCGAGTCCAGCAAGAGCAGCGGATCGAGCGGCTCGAGTCAGCCGGGCAAGAACAAATCGGCACCTGCCACGCCCGAAAGCAATCAAGGCGACGACTCGCCGGTCGCGCCGCCCGATCAATCGGGCTACGCGAAGTAGGAACGTGGTGGCGGCCGCGCCGGAACGACAGGTGACGGTCGAGCTCACCGAAGGTGAGTACGTGGCCGAGCGCGGCAAGCGCGAGCTCACGTGGCTGATTCGGCTGAACGATGACTGGGTGCACGTGTCCAAGTGGCCCGGCGCGCAGGTCGAGCGCCGGGACGTGAAATCGGGGACAGTGTGGGAGAACCGCACCCTGCTGTGCGTGAGCCCGGGCGCGCGCCTCAAGCGTATCGAATCGCGGCCCGCCCCCTACGTCGCCCGCGACGCGCTCGACTACCTGCGCCGCGGCGGCGGCCCGGCCCGCCAGGTCC
>DATDEV010000431.1:0-8756 GCA_036522995.1 Polyangiaceae bacterium | reverse complement strand
CGCGATGGCCCGCAACCCCGCCGACCGCTACCCGGACATGGCGGCGTTCGAGCGAGCCCTCGATGCAGTGCCCGCCTCCAAGGTGTCCCCCGAATCACTCCAGCCACCGGCGATCGGCGTCCCTACCCAGGCCCTCGAGCGCGCTCGGCACGAGTCCGCGTCGGATGCGGACATCCAAGCGGCACGCCCCCGCCTGGTCCTGTCACTACTAGCAGCCGTCCTGCTGCTGGTCTGCGCAGCGACAGTGGCGATCAGCGGCATCGAGCTGGCGAGCGGCTACGCCTTCAGCAAGAACGAGCTGCGTTTGATTCTGCTGTGCATCGCCTGTAGCTCGTTCACGCCCGCGCTGCTGTGGTTCTTACATATCAAGAAGAAGATCTGGGATAACAGCTCCCGAGTGCTGGCGCTGCTGGGACGAGTGCGAGCTGCCGTGCTGGCAGGCATCGTTAGCTATGGGCTCTTGGTGCTGGCTTCCCACGTGATCGATGACTTTCTGGTGCGGATTGTGGCGCGGTCCGAGGTCCGGCCGGTCGGGGCAACCTGGACGGGCTGGAACCTCCTGCTACCCGGTGTCGCGCTCGTCACTGCCGTAGCCGTCGCCGAGCGGCGACGACTCGTTTCCACGCTTCGGCCCGGCTGGCGACGGCTGTTCGCCGTCTGGTCCTTCACCAGCCTCGCCGTAGCCATCGCCGCTGGCCTGGTGTATCTCGGCTTCATCTGGCGAGCGAGCCGCTAAGCCGCGCCAACGCGTGGCATGCTCGGTGCTAGAGGTTTCTGGATGGCCGACCCCGACGATACTGCTGGCGTGAATGCGGTCCCAAAAGAGCCGCCAGCCTGCGGCCGCTGCACCTGGCTGAAGGGTGGTGGCAGTGGCGAAGAGATCCCAGACCACAGCTCAGCGTGTCCCTTTCGCGACAGTGGTAAGGACGCAGAACCTGACGGTCCTGGATGACCCGATCCCCCTACCTGATCAATCGCGTGGATCCGAACCATGATCCCGAGCGCTTCGACGTGACGGTCACGGTTGGGGACGACAGCACCGCCAGCGTCAAGGGAGACGGCTTGCCCGCGCTGTTCGAGCGCCTCGGCGAGTGGGGGCCCGGCGCGGCCAATGCTTCGTTCGATCTCGCCCTCGAGACCTCGACCCTTCGCGAGTGCAAGGTCATGCAGTACGCCGCGGGGCATGTCCTGCTGGTGCGGTTCAAGACCAAAGCAGAGCTGGAGAGCTAGGCAGCAGGCGCGCAGCAGCGCCTCGGGCAGCCGCTCGCGAAGCTGCCCATCCCCCGTCCCGATCTCGATCTCGACCACCGGGCCAGAGTCCGGCAGGTGCAGGGCGAGGGTATCGGCGACACGCCGGCCGAGGCTCAGGAAGGGCCGCCGCTGACCGCGAACACCGGCGACCTGGCACGCGCGCTGCTCCAGCTGAGCGGCCCTCGGTTGGCACCCAAATGAATGAAAGGTATGAACGGTTGCTTGGAACTGTCGACCCTGGCGCTGCTGCTGCTTCAGATCGTCGCCGTGCTCGTCACGTCGCGGCTGATCGGGCTGGTCACGCGCCGTCTCGGCCAGCCGCTGGTGATCGCCGAGGTGATCGCCGGCATCGTGCTCGGCCCGTCCCTACTGGGACTGCTCTGGCCCACCGGCTACCAGGCGTTGTTCCCGGCCTCGTCGCTCGGGGTGCTCGGCATGCTGAGCCAGCTCGGGCTCGTGCTGTTCATGTTCCTGGTTGGTCTGGAGCTGGACCCGGAGCTGCTGCGGGGGCGGCGGCGCGCATCGCTCTTGATCAGCCATAGCAGCATCGCACTACCGTTCGCGCTCGGCGTGGGCTGCGCTTGGTGGCTGTACGACGGCTACGCCCCCACGGGCGTTGCATTTCTGCCCTTCGCGCTGTTCCTGGGCACGGCCATGAGCGTGACCGCCTTTCCGGTGTTGGCGCGCATCCTCAGCGAGCGAGGCTTGATGCAGTCGCGCGTGGGCGCCATCGCCATCGCCTGCGCCGCGGTGGACGACATCACCGCCTGGTGCCTGCTGGCCGTGGTGGTCAGTATCGCCCGTGCGGCCGCGCTCAGCGAAGCGCTCGTGACCACGCTGCTGGCGGGAGGCTTCACGCTGTTCATGCTGCTGGTGGTCGGACCGTTGCTGCGCCGCCTGGCTCCGGTCGTGGAGCGTCGGGGCGGGCTCACGCCCACCAAGCTGGCGGCGCTGCTGGTCTTGCTGCTCGCCTCGAGCGCCGTCACGGAGCTGATTGGCATCCACGCGCTGTTCGGCGCGTTCCTGTTCGGCGCGGTCTTGCCCAAGGACGGAGGACTCGCGCACACGCTCGCTGGCAAGCTGGAGTCGACCGCAGTGCTGCTGCTCTTGCCGCTTTTTTTCGCCTACAGCGGGCTGCGCACGCAGCTCGGCCTGGTGAACGGCGCCGAGCAATGGCTGGTCACGCTCGGCATCATCGCCCTGGCCACGCTCGGCAAGTTCGGTGGCAGCGCTCTGCCGGCGCGCCTCACGGGCCTGAACTGGCGTGAAGCGAGCATGCTCGGGGTGCTGATGAACACCCGCGGCTTGATGGAGCTGATTGTGCTCAACGTGGGCATGGATCTCGGGGTCATCACGCCCACCATCTTCACCATGCTGGTCGTGATGGCGCTCGCCACGACGGTCGCGACCACCCCGGTGGTCGCCTGGCTCTCCGCTAGCCAGGCGCGCGCGGACGCGGCAAGCTCGCAGCGTGCCTACGTTGAATAGCGCTCGCGTCCTCATCGTCGGAGCCGGCCTGACCGGCCTCACGGTCGCCGCGCGTCTGCTGGCAGCTGGGCGCGAGGTGCTGGTGCTCGAGAGCTCGAGCCGCTGCGGCGGGCAGATCGAGACCTACCGCGAGCCAGGGCTGGTGGTGGAGCTGGGCGCGGAGGGCTTCGTGGCCCGCAGCCGAGCGCTGCCGGCGCTGTGCGAGCTGCTGGGCAGCGAGCGCTCGCTGGTCGAGCAGCTGACTACCGACACGTATGTGCTGGCCGAGCAGCAGCTGGTGCTCCTGCCTCCGGGCGAGGCAGCGCGACGGCTGGGCTTTCAGGTTCCGGAGCAGGAGCTGGGTCGCGGCATTCGTTCGCTGGCGGGCGGCATGGGCGAGCTGATCGACGCGCTGCTGGCGCGGGTGGGCAACCAGCGCGTACGCCTGGCGACTCCGGTGACGGCCATTCGCGGTTCCGTGGGCGCGCTCGAGCTGGAGCTCGGCCCGACTCAGCGTGAGACTGGCGGCGTCGTCGTGCTCGCCACGCCGGCCCGCAAGGCAGCCGAGCTGCTCACGCCGCTGGCGCTACCGAGCGCAGCGGCCATGTCCACGGCGCCGGTGATGTCGAACGTGAGCGTGAACCTGCTGTATCGGCGCGCGGCGCTGGCGCTCGTGCCGCCGGGCAGCGGCTTGCTGTTTCCGGAGCGATTTGCCGGCGTGGGCCTGCGCGCGCTCAGCCTGTCGTCGCACAAGTTTGCAGGGCGTGCGCCCGCGGACAGCGTGCTCCTGCGCGTGTTCTTCCGTCCGAGCGCTACAGTGCTCGCGCCGGGGGGCTGGGACGATGCGCGCTTCGCCAGCGAAGCGCGCCGCGCCGTCGCCGAGGTGCTGGGCGCCAGCGCGGAGCCCGAGCGCAGCTGGGTGTCGCGCTGGGTCGAGCTCCTGCCCGTGCTGTCCGCCGCTCACCGCGAGCAGGTAGGCGAGCTTGACGCAGCGCTTCAAGCTCGCGGCATCCACCTCGCTGGCTCCGCCTTTCACGGCGCTGGGATCGATGCTGCGGTGGTCTCTGCCGAAGCCATCGCGGCACGCCTGGCCGGCTAGCCGCTGGCGCTCGACAGCGCGACCGGCTCGGTCCAGCATGCGCTCCATGCAGGCTGGTTTCAGTTGGTCCGAGGCGCATGAGCCCCATGCCGAGCGGCGCCGCCTGCTGCTGCAAAAGTACCCCCAGATCAAGGCGCTGTACGGCCCGTGCTGGCGCACGAAGTACGTGTGCACGGCGCTGGTGCTCGCGCAGCTCGGCCTGGCCTTCGCGCTGCGCGACGCTCCTTGGTGGCTGATCGTAGTGGTCGCCTACGCGGTGGGCGGCGTGATCAATCAGGCGCTGCTGCTCGCCATCCACGAGCTTTCGCACAACCTGGCGTTTCGCAAGCCCTGGCACAACCGAGCTTTCGCCATGCTGGTGAACCTGCCGGCGGGTGTGCCGGTAGCGGAGACTTTTCGCTACTATCACCTGCTACATCACGTGCATCAGGGAGACGCTCGGCTCGACACCGATCTGCCGACCGAGCTCGAAGCGCGCCTGCTCAAGAGCACGCCGACCAAGCTGGTCTGGCTCGCCTTGCAGGGCTTTGCCTATGGCTTCAGACCGCTGTTCGTCCATCCGAAGAAGCCGAGCGCTGGCGAGGCGCTGAATCTGCTCTTGCAGCTCGCCTTCAACGTCGCGATTTTTTACTTTTGGGGCGGCAAGGCCCTGGCGTACTTGCCGATCAGCACGCTGATCGTGATGGGCCTGCATCCGATCGCGGGGCACTACATCTCGGAGCACTACGTGTTCCGCGAGGGGCAAGAGACATACTCTTACTATGGGCCGCTGAACCTGCTGGCGTTCAACGTCGGCTACCACAACGAGCACCACGACTTCCCCTACATCGCAGGCTCACGGCTCGCTCAGCTGCGCCGCACCGCGCCGGAGTTTTACGACGTGCTGTACAGCCACAATTCGTGGACTGCGACGCTTTGGCATTTCGTCACTCGACCGAGCCTGGGCGGCTTCAGTCGCGTCAAGCGCCAGCCAGGCAGCGCTTAGGCGCCGAGCGCTTAGGCGCCGAGCGCTTCGGCCTGAGCGTGAGCGCCGTCTAGCGCCGCGAACCGAGCCGCCGCGAGCGCCGGGCGGCGATGGTCAGAGCGGCGAGCGCTGCCGCCAGGGCAGTGAAGCCGCCGCTGCGCCGCGAACCTGAGCGAGCGCGACTCCAAATCCCAGCTTCTTCACGCCCCATGAGTGGCCGACAGCGCAGAGGCTCGTGTGGTTGTTTGTCAGCGCTCCGCCGAGCCCGCTGCCCCGCCCCCATCCCCGCACCGCCACCCAGCAAAATACCAGTAACTTCCTACCCTTAAACACACCAACCGGCGCGAGCGCTCGGAACCGCGCTCGGGTTCGAGCCGCCCTCCAACCCACCTCGCCGACGCACGCGCTCGCCCCATCTCCGTGTCCCAACTTTCAATACGCGCACGTATCCAATAGCCAATCCCATTCCGCGCACTTAACCCCGTTTCGCACCCCCTATTGGATACGTGCACGTATCCAATAACCGATCCCACTCCGCGCACTTGACCCCGTTTCGCGGGCTGGTTGGATACGTGCACGTAGTCAATCGGGGGTATGCCAGACCGCTCGGCGCAAGCGCAGGGCGTTGCCGATCACCGAGACGGAGCTGAAGGCCATGGCTGCGCTGGCGACCATGGGGCTGAGCAGCAGGCCAAAGGCCGGATAGAGCACTCCGGCGGCCAGGGGGATGCAGAGAGCGTTGTAGGCGAAGGCCAGCACCAGGTTCTGGCGCACGTTCGTCATCACCGCGAGCGACAGCCGACGAGCGCGCACGATGCCGCGCAGGTCACCCTGCACGAGCGTGATGCCGGCGCTTTGAAGCGCGACGTCGGTGCCCGTGCCCATGGCGATGCCCACGTCGGCGGCGGCCAGCGCAGGCGCGTCGTTGGTGCCATCACCTGCCATGGCAACCCGTCGCCCCTGCTGCTTCAGCTCCTTCACCCAGTCGAGCTTTTGCTGAGGCAAGAGCTCGGCGTGCACCTCGTCGATGCCGAGCTCACTCGCCACCTGGCGCGCGGTGGCGGCGGCGTCGCCCGTCAGCATCACGATGCGCAGCCCGGCTTCACGCAAGCTGCCGAGCGCCGCTCGCGTCGAGCTTTTGATCGGATCGGCCACCGCGAGCAGGCCCGCGCTCTGCCCGTCCACGGCCACCAAAACGACCGTGGCCCCGCCCTGGCGCTGTTCGGACGCGGCGCTCGCGAGAGCCGTCGATTCCGCGCCGGCCTCGCTGAGCAGCCGCTCCGTGCCGATCAAGACGCGGCGTCCGCCCACGGAGCCGCTGATGCCCTTGCCTCCTTGCGAGTGGAAGTCCGCGAGCGGCTGCAGCCCCAGACCCTCGGCCTTGGCGCCGCTCACGATCGCGCTCGCCAGCGGGTGCTCGCTGCCCTGCTCGAGGCTTGCAGCGAGGGCGAGCAGCTCGGCGCGCTCGAAACCTGGCGCTGGCACGCACGACAGCAAGCGCGGCCGCCCTTCGGTGAGCGTGCCGGTCTTGTCGACGACCAGAGTGTCGACCCCAGCCAGGCGTTCGAGCGCCTCGGCGTGCCGGATCAGCACGCCGAGCTCCGCGCCGCGCCCAGTGCCGACCATGATCGACATGGGGGTCGCCAAGCCGAGCGCGCAGGGGCACGCGATGATCAGCACCGAGACGGCGCTGACCAGGGCGTGCGCCAGGCGCGGCTCGGGGCCGAACACTCCCCAAACCAGCGCGGCGAGCAGCGCCACCACCAAGACTGCCGGCACGAACCACGCCGACGCGCGATCCGCCAGGCGCGCGATGGGTGCGCGGCTGCGCTGGGCCTCACCTACCAGGCTGACGATGCGCGCGAGCAGCGTCTCCTGGCCGACGTGCTCGGCCTGCATGACGAAGGTGCCACTGCCGTTGACGGTGCCGCCGACCACGCTCGCTCCTGCCGCCTTTTCGACCGGCAAGGGCTCGCCGGTGATGCTCGATTCGTCGACCGCGCTCCGCCCCTCGAGCACGCGACCATCCACCGGCACCTTCTCCGACGGGCGAACGCGCAACCGATCGCCCACCAGCACGTCGGCCAGCAGCACGTCGACTTCGCGACCATCGGCCTCGACGCGACGCGCGCTCAGGGGCGAAAGGCCCAGCAGCGCGCGCAGCGCCCCGGAGGTGGCTCGGCGCGCGCGCAGCTCCAGCACCTGTCCCAGCGCCACGAGCGCGATGATCACCGCCGAGGCCTCGAAGTAAACCGGCACTCGGCCGTGACTCGCGGCGTGCGGCAGCGCTTCGGGCACCAGGAGCGCCAGCAAGCTGAAGCCGAAAGCCGCCGCGGTGCCGAGCGCGATCAGCGTGAACATGTTGAGCTGCCGGGTGACGAGCGACGCCCAGCCGCGCTCGAAGAAGGGGCGACCACCCCACACCACGACTGGCAGCGCGAGCGCGAGCTGCAGCCACGCGCTGCCAGTCGCGGGCAGTAGCCGGTCGAGCGGGCGCCCTGGCAGCATCTCGGCCATGGCAACGAGCGCCGTCAGCAGCGCCAGCGGTGCGCTCACCAGCAGGCGGCGCTGCATATCGAGCAGCTCGCCATCGTCCTCGGGCGCGTCCAGGCTGAGCGTGGCCGGCTCCAGCGCCATGCCGCATTTCGGGCACGCCCCGGGGCCCGTCTGGCGAACCTCGGGGTGCATCGGACAGGTGTAGATCGCGCTGCTGCGCGGCGCGGCCGCGGGCGGAGTCGGACTCTGCGGCCCGACCACGGGCGGCGTCGCCGGAGACAGGTAGCGCTCGGGCTCCGCCGCAAAACGCTCGCGACAGCGCGGGTTGCAGAAGTAATAGCTGTGGCCCGCGTGCTCGAACGACCCGCCGCGCGCCGTCGCCGGATCGACGCTCATGCCGCATACCGGATCCTTGGCGCTAGCGCTCATGGAGCTCGCCTGATGGCGGGGAGCTCCAGGCGGCCGGCGAGTAGCCCGATCAGCCGACTCGCTGCGGTCCAAACGGCTGGCTCGGCGGCGAGCAGCTCGAGCGGGTCGGCGGCGAGCTCGCGGCGAATGTTTCGCGAGCGGCCAAACATGGTCAAGAACAAGCGAGCCGTGTCGTAGCGAAATTCGGGGCTCATGACCATCAAGCCGTTGAGCGCGCTGCCGAGACGACCGAGCGCTGCGGGCTCGAGCTGCTCCAGCGAGCCGTCCGAGCCCGCGAGCGCCGCCAGCCGCACCAGATGCCGGCGGCTCAGTCGATCGACCAAGAAGTTGTTGCACAGGAATGCCAGCAGCACCGCTCGCCCCACCGGCTCGAAGCCGTAGCGCTCGATCGAGCGACCCACGGCTTGCTTTTGCTGCGTGCGATGTCGATACGAGCTGATCGAGAACAGCCAGGCATGGGGCTGACCCTGCACGGCGCAGGCCGCGAAGTATTCGGCGGTCATGGCAAACGACTCCCCGAGCATGAGCCGCAGCAGGGCGCTCGGCTCGGAGAGCGCCGCCCGGACGTCCCGGGGTCGCCCGAACAAAGCGTGAAAGGCCACCGCGTGCGCCGATTCGTGCAGCAGGTAGTTTGGCGTCGGACGATTCTGGCGCAAGTCGGCCAGCGTGAAGAAGCCGGGACGGCTCTGCTCCAGGTGCTCGAGCGCGGTGAAGCTCGGCCGATACGGGATACGGCGCGAGCTCAGGATCGAATCGAGGTGGATCAGCGGAAAGCCGAAATAGGCGCGCGTATCCTCGAGCGTAAAACGAAAGCCGGCCTTCAAGGTCGCATCCCGTACGCGCCGAACGAACGGATTGTGCAGGTAGAGAAAGCCATCGCCCACGCTGTCCGCCAGCCGGCGCGGACCGTGACAGCGACGCTGCAGCGCGATCAGCTCGTGGAGACGAATGAGCCGCTCCCGAGCACGGGCGTCGTGCCCTGAATCTCCCACACCAAGCGCGTCGCCGCCGCAACCCCGACCGGCAGCATGACGATGCCGCAGCACGGCA
>DATDEV010000430.1:0-3126 GCA_036522995.1 Polyangiaceae bacterium | reverse complement strand
ACGCATCGCCCCGGCGCTCTACTTCGGGGAGCCGCTGCTGATGCCGCTCCCGTTCATCTGGCTTGGCCTGCTGTGCTTGCTGGCGGGGCCGGCGCCGGCATACCTGTCGCGCGCGACCTTCCTCGCCTTCTTCGCCGTAGGCCTGCTGCTCAAGCTGACGTCGGACGCCCACGTCCTTTGGTACGTTCGCGGCCATCGGTTGCGGGCCGTGGAGCTGCCGTGCTGGCTCTGCAAGGACTTGATGGTGCTAGGCATTTGGGCCCTGGCAGCTGTGAAACGCACGGTGGTTTGGCGCGGCAACGTGCTGCGAATCGGACCCGGCTCGGAGCTGTTTCCTGCCACTTGACCTCGGCCCCGCGGCCGTTGCTGCTCGAGTGATGCGGTAGTACTACACGTCTGTCACTCAACCGTCACAGCCGCCCGATAGCGGAAGGTCCGGATGGCCCGAATTCTGATAGTCGAAGACGAGCAGGACATTCTCTCGGTCCTCGAATACAACCTGCGACAGTCCGGACACGAAGTGACCACCACGCGCTCGGGGCGTGACGGCCTGCGACTCGTGAAGGAGCTGCACCCCGATCTGATCTTGCTCGACCTGATGCTGCCCGACCTGAGCGGCACGGACGTGTGCAAGCAGCTCAAGGAGGCTCCGGCCACGCGCGGTGTGCCGGTGGTGATGCTCACCGCACGCGGCGAGGAGATCGATCGCGTCGTGGGCTTCGAGCTGGGAGCCGACGACTACGTGGTCAAGCCGTTCAGCATGCGCGAGCTCTCGCTGCGCATTCAAGCCATCCTGCGGCGCGGCAAGGCTCCGGTCGAGAGCGAAGCCAGTATCGAGTTCGGGGTGTTGCGTATCGATCGCGAGGCCCATCGCGTGTGGGTCGAAGCTGCCGAAGTCGAGCTCACCGCGCTCGAGTTCCGCTTGCTGGTGACGCTCTACGAGCGGCGCAACCGCGTGCAGTCGCGCAGCGCCCTGCTCGACGACGTGTGGGGCATTCAGGCGGACATCACGACCCGCACCGTCGACACGCACGTCAAACGCTTGCGCGAGAAGCTCGAGGCAGCTCGCGACTACGTCGAGACGGTGCGCGGCGTGGGTTACCGCTTCGTGGGTACGCCGGAAGAGGCAACGGCTTGAAGCTAAGCCTGCGCGCGCGGCTGGTGGTGCTTTCGTTCGGGGTGGTGGTCGTTGCCGCTGCGCTCGTGGACTTCCGTGCGCGACCGGCGTTCGAGATCAATCAGCTGCGCAGCATCGAGCGGGAGCTGGCCGGGCGCACCCGCCTGGTGGCAGCGCTGGCCGAGGCGGAACGCCTCTCGCCGGCGGACGCAGCCGGGCTCGGCGAGCTGGCGCGAAAGCTGAGCGTCGAGGCCGCCGCGAACGTGGAGCTACTGCTCGCCGACGGAACTGCTGTCGCCAGCTCGCGCGGCAACCCGCCCTTGCTCAGCCGCGCCCGCGAGGCTGACGTGGTGGCAGCGCGGCAGCACCAGCGCGGGCGGGGCACGCCTGGTTTTACGATCGAAGGCCGCTGGCTCTACTCGGCGGAGCGCTTTCTGTTGGCAGATGGCTCGGAGGGCGTGGTCCGCGTGGGCATGTCCCTGGCCGGTGTGGACGCTGCGCTGGCGCAGTTTCGCGAGACGCTGATCACCGGCGCGGTCTTGCTGTTCGCGTTGCTGCTGCTGGTGGCAAGCTTGATGGCGCGCTCCACTGCCCGCGGGCTTGGCGGCCTGAACGAGGTCGCGCGTCGGATGACTGCAGGTGACCTCACCGCTCGCTCGGGGCTGGATGGCGAGGACCCGCTGTCCGATCTCGGTCGCACCCTCGACAAGCTGGCGCGTAGCTTGTCGTCTTCGCTCAAGGAGCTGCGTGGTGAGCGCGATCGCATCTCGGGCATCCTGGAGGGTATGCAGGAAGGAGTGCTGCTGCTGGACGCCAAGCGCCGCATCGTGGTCCTCAACCCGGCCCTTCGCGAGATGCTATTGCTGCCGGCCGACGCCGTGGGCAAGCCGCTGCTCGACGTCGTGCGCCACGCTGAGCTGCGCGATCTGTTCCATGCCGCAACCGCCGACGAGCCCACCACGCAGGAAGTGGACATCGGAGTCATCAAGCCGCGCCGCCTGCTGGCGCGCGTCGCGCTGATGCCGGGCGAAGAGCGCCAGCTGGTGGCGGTGTTCGTGGACGTGACGGAGGTTCGCAAGCTCGAGTCGATGCGCCGCGACTTCGTGGCCAACGTCTCGCACGAGCTGCGAACGCCGGTCACATCCATCCGCTCGGCGGCCGAGACGTTGATCGACGGCGCCGCTTCCGATCCAGTCGCCGCGGAGGCCTTCATCGGCATCATCGAGCGCAACGCCGCTCGACTGCAGAGCCTGGTCGAAGATTTGCTGGATCTCTCGCGCATCGAGTCGCGCGGTTTTCGGCTCAGCTTCGAGCCCATCGATTTGCGGCCGATCTTTTCGCAGGTGCTCGGTCTGTTTCGTGAACGAGCGAGCAAGAAGGAAGTCCGATTGGAGGAGCGCACGCTCAGCGAGCTGCCCCGGGTGCGCGCGGATAGGCGGGCGCTCGAGCACGTGCTCACCAACTTGATCGACAACGCGGTCAAATACTGCGGCCCGGGCACGCAGGTGGTGTTGAGCGTGGCCGTGACGGCCGAGCTCGTGACCGTGAGCGTGATTGACGACGGTCCCGGCATCGACGAGCGGCATTTGCCGCGCGTGTTCGAGCGCTTCTACCGCGTCGACGCCGGGCGCTCGCGCGAGGTGGGGGGTACCGGCTTGGGCCTGTCGATCGTCAAGCACTTGGTCGAAGCCATGGGCGGCAGCGTTTCGGTCGAGAGCAAACCGGGAGCTGGCACGACGTTTTCTTTTTCGCTCAAGCGCGCCGAGCTCGAGCAGAAGCAAGAAGCGGCCCGCGCGGTAGCCTGAAGGCCGAGGTCAGTGCGGGTAGCCGCGCGCTGGGCGCCGCACGCGCACGAAGGCTGACGGCTGTGACGCGGCTTGCCCAGCCTGCTGCGGCTGAGCCTGGCAAGCGGGAGCCGTGGCGAAGCGAGCGGCATAACCGCCGAGCAAACGCCCGGTCTCGTCGTCGCGCTGGAACGAAAAGCCGTCGAAGTCGGGGTAGCGCTGGCC
>DATDEV010000429.1:0-4320 GCA_036522995.1 Polyangiaceae bacterium | reverse complement strand
GGGAGTTTTTTATTGGGCGCGCCGCCCGAGGCGCTCGGCGCCGAGACGTCTGCGCGCGGCGACGCTCGGAGCGAACCCCAAACCTGCTCGCTCCCCGCCTCCCCGCCTCCCTGTTGATTCCCGCTCGCTAGGCGGCGGCGGCGGCGATGACGACTTTGGAGGCGCGGCGGTAGGCGCCTGGCGCGGAGCCGACCGCGCGCTTGAAAGCCTTGCTGAACGCGGCTTCGGAGTCGTAACCGACGCGCTCGGCGATGTCGGCCAACGTGGCGCTGCTCTGGCGCAGCAGGCCGGCAGCTTTTTGCATGCGCCAGCGCGTGACGTAAGCCAGCGGCGGCTCGCCCACCAGACGGGCAAAGCGCGACGCGAACGCCGAACGCGACATGGCCACCTTGGCGGCCAACGATTGGACCGTCCAGTCGAGCTCGGGGTTCTGGTGGATGAAGCCGAGCGCCGCGCCGATTTGCCCATCGCCCAGCGCGCCGAGCCAGCCGCTCGCGCCCGCTGGCAGCGTCGCCAAGTAGCCGCGCACGATCTGGATGAACAGCACGTCTGCCAGTCGGCTGACCACGGTTTGCGCGCCAGGCCGACCCGACTGCGCTTCGCAAGCGATGAACTTGAGCGTGGGCTCGAGCCAGTGCACGTTACGGCTCAGCTCTCCGGGTAAGACGATCACGGGCGGGAGCACCGAGAGCAGCGGGTTGTTGCGGCGGTCTTCGAAATGGAAGGAGCCCGTGACGAGCGTCGCCGCCGCACCGCTACCGCCCGTCGTGATCGACGCTTGGCACTTGCCATTGGGCGTCGTGATCAGCTCGCTGAGCGGCCGGATCGGCGAGCCAGGCAGGTCTCGCAGGGAATGGGCGTGGCCGTGGGGCAGCGCCACCAGGTCCCCACCGTTGAGGTGCACCGCGGGCTGGCCGTCGACGTGGAGCCAGCACTCGCCAGAAAGCACGACGTGAAACTTCGCGTCCTGCTCATCGGCGTCGACGCCGACACCCCAGGGGGCAGCTGCTTCTAGACGTCCGTAGCAGGCGGCGCCCACCCGAACCGTTTCCAACACATCCGTGAGTACGTCAGTAGTCGACATCGTACGACTAAGCAGAAAACGCGGCGGAATTGCCTCTGACCGTCCAGTCAGCCTGGGCAAGAATTAGCAGGTCGGATTCTGACCGTCCAGTCAGAAAACCGCGACCTCCCCGCGCGCTCCGTCCAACACCGACCACTGGCCCATTTCCTAGGGCAGGAGCTGCTCATCCGTCAGGGGCAAGCCATACGAAATTCGGGCCTTGCCGCCCCCGCGCGGCCGCCGGGCCGGAGCATAGCTCGAGGCTGACCAGCTCAGCCGACGCGGCTCGCCAGGTAGCCGAGCCCGGACGCTATCGGCTGGCGGTGCTCGTAATGCACCTCGAGTCGCTGCAGCTCGCGCTCGAGCTGGGCGCTGAGCTCACCGCGCTCGCCGAGCTTCAGCAAGCTCTCGAGCAGGTTCCAGCGCAGCAGCCAGTCGTCCTCGAAGTCCTGCTCGAGCTGGCGGTGGAGCCGCTCGAAGACAGGCACGATGTCGGAGCCAGCGGAGCCGCGCAGCGCACCGAGCGCGGTTTCGTAGAGCGCGAGCATGGCGCCCTGGCGCGGAGGTATCGACCCTCCCCGAGGCACCCGGGTCTCGGGCAGCTCGGTCGCCGGATAGAAGTCGGAGGGCGCCCCAGCGTGAGCACCCAGCGCGGCGTCGGCGAGCACCACGAGACTGCCCGCGCTCAGGCGCAGCTGTAGCTCGGAGCCGGCGAGCAGCTCCCCGGACTCGAGCTCGAGCAGCGCCGCGCCGTCGGCACCTGGGATCACCCGCGACAGCTCGCCGCGCAAGGTCACACCGCCAGCCAGCTCGAGCACGACTTGCTGCCTCGCGCGCAGGCGAGGCCGGAGCGAGCGATGGTCACCCAGCACCGCCACCAGTGGCGACCCCGCGAGCGTGACGCCGCCCAGCTCGGCTCGCCCGCCGTCCATGACCAGCAGCGTGCTGCGCCCGGCGCTGACGAGCCGGCGCGTCAGGCAGCCATACAGCGACAGGCCGGAGCTGAGGCGAATGGTCGCGACTTCTTGCGCCAAAACCGCCTCGGCCAGCGCTGCTTCCCCACCCTTGGCCGACGGCAGCTCGCGCACCACCTGGTCGAGCACCTCATGGAGCGCTTCGAAGCTCGGGGTGACGAACAGCTGCGGCTGCGGCCGCGTCACGTCGTAGTCGACGTCGACGACAGCCGCGTCGAGCATCAGCTTGGGCAGCTTGGGATCGTGGCAGGCAAAACTCTCCCACAGCGAGGAGAGCAAACCGGCGCCGTAGAGCTTGTAGTCGCGGGGCGAGCCGACCAAGCCATACTCCGCGGTCCACCAGTACAGGCGCGACAGGCGAGCGGCTTCACTGACGCGGGTTAGTCCGGCGCGTGCCTCGACCAGGGCCTGTTCGACACGCGCGACGAGCGCGGCGCTGGCGGCAGGGTTCTCTTTGACCTCGGATAGGGCGTGAATGGCATGATCGACAGCGGCGTCCTCGGGCAGCGTGAAGGCGCGCGCGCCCGCAGCGCCGATGCGCCGCAGATAGTGAGCGTAGATCGGCTCCGGCAGAATCGGCGCGTGCCCGGCCGCCTCGTGGATGATGTCTGGCGCTGGCGTGTAAACCAGGTGGTCGGCGCTGCGCATCTCGGCCGCAATCGGCAGGATCGACAGCGACTGCAGCTCTTGAAACGCGCGCGGCGGAATGAAACCGTCGACGCACACAGCGCCCCAGCCGAACGGCGCCAGGCGCTCGTCCATCTCGGCGATGTGCGGAATGCGTTCGACCGAAATACCCGTCTGTCCCAGGCCATCGCTGTAGGCCGCATGGGCCGAGGCCTTGAGCCGGGCGTGGGTTTGCAGCAGCACGAAACGCCACACGGCTTGGTCGACCGCCGTGTAGCGTGAGTAATCCTGCTGCACGATCAGGTGGCGCAGGTGAGGCGGCACTCGCTCGACGGTGGCAGCACTTTCCACGGCCAAGTCTCCATTCTGTCAGCTCCCCCACCCCCGCGCCAGCTCGGCTACTGCGGCGGCAGGTCGAGCAGAGTCGTCGAAGCGCCGAGGATCGCCGGCAGCTTGAACACGGGCACATCGAAGGCTTGGCCGAAGGTGAAGTAGACGGCTCCGGGCAGCGGGCTGTCGGGGCTGCGGCCCGGGCCCGGCGTGAGCGGCGCGGCCCAGTCGAGGCGAAAGCAGATGCGGTTGATCTGCGGAAAGAGCACACGTATGCCTGCGCCCAGCGATTGATGGAGCGTGATATCGCTCACGCTCTCGCCGGCGCCGCCGACGTCGTAAAACGTCACGACACCGAGGCGCGCGGACAGCAGATTCACGGCCCCCGTGCGCAGCTCGAACGAGCCTGCGAAGCCGCTCGCGCCGCGGAAAGCGCTGGTGACGTAGCCGCGCGGCCTGGTCGCCCCGCCCAGGGCGACCTTCCGGTTCAAGTAGTTTTCGTAGGCCGTCACCAGGGCTGCGTCCACGACCGCACGCAAGTAAGCAAAGCGTGGTGAAACCAGCCGAGCGGCGGCCTGCACCGAAGCTTGGTGTCGCTCGTCGGCGGCCCGCTCGATGCTGGAGTTGCCGACCACGCGTGCGAAGCCGTCAGCGATGGGCTGCGTGTAACCGAGCCAGGCGACGCTACCGATCAGGTCGCGCGACGAGCCAGCGCCGCGGGCAGCCGGGTACAGGCGCAGCGCTGCCATCGGACCGAGCAAGAACGACTCCTTCAGCTCGAACGTCTCCACGTTGCGCGTGGACAGGTAATGCGTGCCGCGATTCTCCAGCTGCATGAATGGGCTGAGGCGCGTATCGCTCACCGGCACCTCGTCGGCGACGAACGCCGCGAACTCCTCGGGGCTGGCGAAGGGATAGGGCGTCGCCTCGTACTCGCGACGATTGAGCTCCAGCCCCCAGGTGAGCACGGTCTTGATCCCGGTGCCGAAGGCGCGGCTGAGCTCGCCGCCGGCTCGCACCACGCTGCTCGCGTAAGCGATCGGGATGCCCTGGTCGGACAGCACGGGCAGCTGATTTTGAAAGAACCGCGTCTGCTCGATGCTCCAGGCCGTGCCGAGCAGAAAAGACCAGCGATCGCGCAGCGCTAGCAGATCGCGCCGCACGCTGAGGCTACCGTACGAACCCTCCGCCTCGCCCGAATCACGGTTGATGTACGCGCCCACGCTCATCAGCCCGTCCAGCTTGGAACCGGCGATACGCGGGTAGGCCACCATGCCGCCGATGGAATAGCGATCGGGTTGGAGCGTGAACACGACGCCGGCCCGC
>DATDEV010000428.1:0-4942 GCA_036522995.1 Polyangiaceae bacterium | reverse complement strand
AGGCAAATCTCGGTGCGCAGGTCCATCTGGGAGTCCTGCGGCGGAACCGGAAAGTAGCCCTCGGTGTGGCGGATCTTGTGGCCCAGGTTCGGGCCCTCACTGCGCCCGTTGTTCCAAGGCGCCTCGACCGAGTCGATGGCGTAGAAGGCCTCGTGACTCTTCACGTCGAAGCGCACGTCGTCGAAGATGAAAAACTCCGCCTCGGGACCGAAGTAGGCCGTGTCGGCGTAGCCCGTGCTCTGCAGGTAAGCCTCGGCTTTGAGCGCGATTTGCCGAGGATCTCGCGAGTAATTTTGGCGGGTGATGGTGTCTTGCACCATGCAGATGAGCGACAGCGTCGGGTGCTTGGTGAACGGATCCATCACCGCCGTCGCCGGGTCCGGAATCAAGAGCATGTCGCTCTGATTGATCGGCTGAAAGCCGCGGATGGAGGAGCCGTCGAAACCGAAGCCGTCCTCGAACGCTTCGACGTTGAGCCGGTGGAACGGCACCGACGTGTGCTGCCACTTGCCGATCAGGTCGACAAACTTCAAGTCGACCATCACCGCAGCGTGCTGCCTGCCCAGATCGATAGCGTGCTTCGGATCCATCCGCTTCCTCTCGTGCGGCCAGCCTAGCAGCCATTTGCGGCGCTCTACGGCTCCCTGAATTTCACGGGGAGGTCGGGCGATTGCGAGGACTGCGAGTATGCCGGGTGCCGATCGCAATGCGGCCTGGTGCAGGCCGCCCAGCTGGGCGGCCCGTACCAGGCCTATCGGTCGCGCTGTTCATTGGGCCCAGCCCCAACGAACCAACCGACTTGACTAAATCGCTTCTTCAGCGCGCTCGCCCGTGCGAATGCGCACGGCTTCGTCGACGGGCATCACGAAGATCTTACCGTCACCGATGCGCCCCGTCTTGGCGCTCTTCTCGATGGCGTCGATGACCTGATGCACCATTTGATCGGGCACCACGATCTCGAGCTTCACCTTCGGAACGAAGTCCACGACATAGGCCGAGCCGCGGTAGACTTCTTTCTTGCCGCCGGTGCGTCCAAAGCCCTTCACCTCCGTCACGGTCATGCCCTGGATACCCACCTCGGACAGGGCGTCCTTCACTTCATCTAGCTTGAAAGGCTTGATGATTGCCTCGACCTTCTTCATCTCGCTCTCCATCAGTTGGGGGGTAGTTACCCCAGGCGGTCATCTTGGCCGGTCACCCACCAAGGCGGGCGCGCCGGAAAGCATCGCTCGGCCACACGAGCGGCCAGCTGTGGGAGTAACGGGGTCCTTGTTTCTCTAATGTTTCGCATAGAAGTCTCCGCGCTCGACGCGCTACTTTGGCGAAATCGGTCTCGTTGGTTGCGGGGGCGCGGTTTCGTGGTTGTTGGGGCCCCACCCCCAACAACTCGTGGTCTTGGGGGGCTCCCGGTCCCGGTTCCCGCTCCCGGTCCGAGTCCCACAGCCTAGGCTGAGCGGCCTGCTTCCGGGCGAGTTGGCTGGCGGGCCTGATGTCCAAAGTGCCCGAAGTCCGACCCAGTAGTATTACCCTGCGCGTCTGCCTGTTCGCCTGGGTCGCCACCGACATGGCGCCCCAGGCCCACTGCTCCCCTCATGGTCACACAGAACCAGTCCAAGGTCCCGGACGGCACGCTGCTCGAGGGCAAGTTCCGGGTCACGAGGGAAATCGGCCGGGGCGGAATGGCCGCCGTGTACGAGGCCGAGAACGTCGACATCGGCAAGCGCGTGGCCGTGAAGATCTTGGCCGCCGAGCTCATCACGTCGCGCATCGTCCGTGAGCGCTTCCTACGCGAAGCGCGCGCCTCCGCGGCAGTGCGCAGCCCATACATTTGCGATGTGTACGACTCGGGCATGTACGAGGAGCGGCCGTTCCTCGTGATGGAGCTGCTCGAGGGCGAAAGCCTTTACGACCTGCTCACCCGAGTGCGGCAGCTCGACTTCGAGAACACGCTGCGCATCGCGACGCACTCGGCGCGCGGCCTGGGCAAGGCGCACGAGTCCAACATCGTGCACCGCGACCTGAAGCCCGAGAACATCTTCCTGACCAAGGACGAGGAAGGGAAGCTGCTGGCCAAGCTCGTCGACTTCGGTCTGGCCAAGTTCTACGAGCCGACCAGCGGTCCCGATCAAGTGAGCGTGCGCCTGACCCGCGAAGGTGCCCTGTTCGGCACGCCCGCGTACATGAGCCCGGAGCAGGCCAAGGGCAAGGGCGAGGTCGATAGCCGCGCCGATTTGTGGGCGCTCGGCTGCATCGTTTACGAGTGCCTGACCGGTCAAACGGTGTGGAGCGTGGATCAGGGCGTGGCGATGATCCTGGCGCAGATCGCCAGCGCGCCCTTGCCGCGTCCCAACAAGCTGCGACCCGATTTGCCACCAGCGTTCGAGGGCTGGTTTCAGCGCGCGCTCGAGCGCGATCCGGACAAGCGCTTTCAGACAGCACGCGAGCTGGCGGACGCGCTGACCAAGGCGCTGGTACCTGCAGCACCGAGCGCACGCCAGATCTCGCTCTCGAGTGATCACGAGGGCATGGTCGTCGACGAGCTGATTGCCAAGAGCGAGCCGCTGCCCGGCTCGCCCGAGGCGCAGCCGCCGACGGTGCGCGCCCCGGAGACGGGCGCCGTGGCTCCGAGCAGCAACGACTCGCCACCTGGGCAAGCGGGCTCGAGCGAAGCTTCGTCGGGCAAGGCGATTTCGATTCTGATGTTCGTGGCGCTGGTGTGCCTGGGCGGCTACGCCGCGTGGCTGTACGTGCTGCATCCCCCTGGCAAGTCGAGCATAGCGCCCACGTCGAGCGCCAAGGCCAGCACTGCCGGGGCAAACAAGACCACGAAATCCGCCGCAAAATCGGGCACCGCACCGGAGTCCGAGACCTACGCCAAGCTGCTGTTCGAGGCGCAGGACCTGCTCACCAACGGCTCGCCCACCGAGGCGCTCGAGCGCTTCAAGGCCGCCTTCGCGGCGGGCGCTCAGCCACCGGCGCGCTCGATGCTGTCGCAGGCCACGGTCGTGGTCGAAGAGGGCAGTGGCAGCGAGTGCCGCGTGACCGCGCTGTCGCGACCGCGCCCCTTCGGCATCGCCGAGCCCAGCTCACGCCCCACGCTGGTCAAGACCGATCGCGGCGTGCTCTTCGCCTGGATCGACACCCACGTCGATTCCAAGCGCCGGCAGGCGCACGCCGTGCTGCTGGACTCGGCCCTGCGACGCATCTCCGAGCCCGTGCCGATCACGCCCGAGGCGTCCTCGGTACGCACGCTGCAGCTCGTGCCCGCGGCGAGCGGCGCGGCGCTGCTGTACTGGGATGACGCGGGCGACGGCGCTGGTGTCTACGTGAGGCGCCTGGAGTCGGACGGCAAGATCGCAGGTCCGGCGCGCAGGCTCTCGGCCAGCAAGCGCGGCGAGATGCACCCGACCCTGACCCCGATCGAGGGCGGCTACTGGAGCATTTGGGAAGAGGACGCACCGCGCGGCCGCGTCGAGCTCATGGCGCGGCGCCTGGACGACAAGCTCGAGCCCAAGGGTTCGGTCGTGCGCCTGGCGCAGCTGGCGAGCGCCCCGCGCAGCGCCAACACCGCCTCGAGCCCCGACGCGGTCGTGGCCCAGGGCTCGCTGCAGGTGGTATTCTCGGTCGACCGCGGTCTCGAGCGGCATCAGGTGATGCTGCTGCGGGTGCCGCTGACCGATCCCGGCCTAATCAGTGGCGTGGTGATCGACAAGAAGAAGAAAAAGCCCGGCGACTTGCACCTGGGTACGCTCGGAGCGCTGTCGCGCGCCACCACCAAGAACACCACGCCGCGCATCGCCTGCCTGAAGGACGCCTGCGCAGTGGTCTGGGACGACGACAACGCCGGCGCCTACGCGGCCTACGTGGAGCGCGACAAGTCCGAGCCGCTCTGGCATCGCGAGTTCTCGCCCAAGGGCATCCGCCCCACGCTGGTGACCAGCGGCGACAAGGCGCTCATCGCTTGGTACGAGGAAGGGCGGCTCAAGCTGGCCGAGCTGGGCCGCGACGGCCTCGGCAAGCCCAGCGTGCTGGGCAAGGTCAACGGCTTCCAGCCCGAGCCGGACATCGCACACGGCGAGAAGCCGGGCCAATGGCTGATCGCGTTTCGCGACTACGAATCAGCCCATTTCGAGGCCTTTGGCCTGCGCGCGGAGTGTCGATGAGCCGAGCCGAGCACGACGAGACGCATACCATCCCGCACCTGCTCAGCATTCCGGCGCGAGCGCAGGTGCGTCGCTCGCCCGTCGAAACGCCGCGCCTGCTGCTGGTGCCGATCGAGGTCACCGACGGCGACGAGCTGTGGGACGCGGTGGAAGCGTCGCGCTGGCACCTGGAGCGCTGGCTGCCGTGGGTGCCGTTCAACAACACGCGCGACGCCAGCGTGCGCTATGCCGAAGCCTGTGTGACGGACTGGGACGGCGGACGCGCCGTGCGCTTCGCCATCCGTGACCGCCAAACGCGCGAGCTGCTCGGCGTCGTGGGCCTCGATTCGTGCGTGCACCTGCACCGCTCGTGCGAGCTGGGCTACTGGCTGCGCCGCGACGCTACCGGCAAGGGCTTGATGACCGAAGCCGCCAACGCCTCGGTGGAGTTCGCGTTCGCGCGCATGGCCATGCATCGCATCCGCTGCGCGGCCGCCACCGACAACTTTCCCAGCCTGCGCGTCATTCAGCGGCTCGGCTTCCGCTTCGAGGGCATTGCTCGCCAGGCCGAGCTGGTGCAGTCGCGCTGGCTGGATCACGCCGTTTTTGCCAAGCTTTCGCAGGACGAATGACGGAGCTTCCGGGTCGGCGCAGGCAAGTACCATTCTTGGTGCTAGCGCCGAGCCTGGTGGTCGTGGTGGGTGTGTTGTCGGCGGCGCTGATGGCCGCGCTCGGCACGCGCGAGCTCGGCCGCCAGAGTGACCTGGCCGCTGCCCTGCGCGCCCAGCTGCTGGCGCAGA
>DATDEV010000427.1:0-4328 GCA_036522995.1 Polyangiaceae bacterium | reverse complement strand
GCCTGGAGGTGATCGTGATGCGCGGACCCGCCAGCGTCATCCGCTCGGCCTCCGAGCGCATCCTGGCCGCGCGCGGCGTGCTGCACGGCGGCCTCGAGCTGATCGCCGAGTCGGCCGCACACGCGCCCGTCCATCAACATGGTCATGGGCATCCCCATTCTCACGCGCATCCGCACGCTGCCCCGCTCACAATAAAACGGACCACCAAAGCGCGCGCGAAGACGAAGTCCAGAGCTCGCTCCAATTGAAGTCGTGTGGGAGCGGCTGGAGAGGAGGGTGTCAGGGTGAATCGGCGCGGCCCTCGAGTTGACGGAGGCGGGGTGGGGGCGTAGGCTACTGTCCTCTCGATGTTCGCGAAGCTTGCGCTGACTACGACGACTACGACCCGCTCTGGCGGAGTCGGATTCGTCCGCGCATCAGCTCGATAGCGAGAATTGCCCACGAAACCAGCCCCGCCGAGACCGGCAGGGCGTGGCCACGTGGCGTCGTCTTTCCGGCTCTCGGCATTGACCCGGAGAACGACGATGCTTGCCGAAGACGATCACAGAGAAATCGCACGCCGCCTGGACCTGCTGCATTTTCAGGAAGAGGCGGCGGGCATGGTGTTTTGGCATCCGCGCGGCTACCGCATGCTGCGCGCGCTGGAGGAGCTGATCCGCCGCCACGCCGAGGCCGACGGCTTCGCCGAGGTGCGCACTCCACAGCTTTTGCGCCAACCGATCTGGGAAGCGAGCGGGCACTTGCGTCACTTTCGTGACGGCATGTTCCTGCTCGAGGACGAGGCGCTCGCGCTCAAGCCCGTGAGCTGCCCCGGACACTTGGAAATCCTGCGCCGGCGCGCGCCTTCGTACCGAGACCTGCCGCTGCGCTACTCGGAGCTGGGGCTGGTGCATCGAAACGAGCCGAGCGGCACGCTGCACGGGCTGTTTCGCTTGCGCCAATTCACGCAGGACGACGGGCACGTCTTCTGCCAGGTGGAGCAAATCGAGGCCGAGGTAGCGCGCTTCTGTCGTTCGCTGCTCGCGCTCTACAGCGCGCTCGGCTTCGACAACGTCGAGGTGAGCTTTGCCACTCGCCCCGACGATCGCGCGGGCTCGGACGAGGTCTGGGATCGCGCCGAGCGGCTGCTGCAGCAAGCAGCCGAAAGCGCGGGCCTGGCGCTGCGTTTGGCGCCGAAAGCCGGCGCGTTCTATGGCCCCAAGCTGGAGTTCTCCCTGCCGGATCGCCTCGGGCGCAGCTGGCAATGCGGCACCATCCAGCTCGACCTGGTGCTGCCGGAGCGCTTCGACGTCGAGTACATCGACGCAGGCGGCGCTCGGCAGCGCCCGCTGATGCTGCATCGCGCGACGCTCGGCAGCTTGGAGCGCTTCTTGGGCATCGTGCTCGAGCAGCACGCGGGCCGCGTGCCGGCCTGGCTGGCGCCGGATCAGGTGCTGGTCTTGCCAGTCGAGGCGGCGGCCCTGGACTACGCGCAGCAGCTGGTCGAGCGACTGGTCGCGGCAGGCCTGCGCGCGCGCAGCGACGTGCGTGACGAAACGCTGGCGCGGCGCATCGCCATCGCGCACGAGCAGTGTGTCCCGTTCGTGTGCGTGGTGGGCCGGCGTGAACGCGAGGCAGAAACGCTCAGCCTGCGCCGCGAAAGCAGGCAGGAGCT
Source organism: Polyangiaceae bacterium (assembly GCA_036522995.1). Taxonomy (GTDB): domain Bacteria; phylum Myxococcota_A; class Polyangia; order Polyangiales; family Polyangiaceae; genus PMG-095. The sequence goes on along the minus strand of DATDEV010000427.1, from coordinate 2,674 downwards.
GCTTCCGACCGCAGCGGCCATTGTCCAGCTGGTGGAGGCTTGTGCGCCGCCCCTTTGACGGAGTTTTTCGAGCCATGGCAGCGCTCATCCAATGCTAAAACCACGGCTTTGAATGCACGAACCAGGCGAGGGTAGGTGAGCGCGGGGCTATCACACCCCGCGCTATGGCCCCTGCTAGCGCTGTGGTCGCTGCTGGCCTGCGCGAAGCAGCCGGCACGCGGCGCGAACGACGCGCTGACGGGCCAGCCCGAAACCTTCGTCGCTCGCGTGGCCCGCTTGCGCGAGCTGAGCGAGCTGCGCCCGACACCGATCGTGTTCGACGACGAGGCGGAGTTCCAGCGCGTCGCCAACCAGAAGGCCGAGCGCGAGGCGATCGCGCCGACCCCGATGGACCAGACGGCGGTGCAGCTTTCGTTGGGGCTGCTGTTCGCAGCGGAAGGCGCGGCGCCCGCTCGCTCCTTCGGCTCCCTGCATCGCAGCCAGATGGTCGCGTTCTACGACGAGTTCCTGCACCAGGTGCACATTCGCCAGAGCTCGCGCAAGGACGAAGACCTGCCGTTCGTGGTGGCGCACGAGCTCGGCCACTCGCTGCAGTTTCAGCATTTTCGCATCCCCGACATCGCCTCCGTCACCGACGAGGACGCGCGGCTCGCCCGGCTGGCGTTGCTGGAAGGCGACGCCATGCTGGTGATGACCGCGATGGCGGCGGAAACGAATCACTTGCCGCTCTCGCGCGTGCTGGTGAGGCTGGCGCAAGGCGCGCTCGAAGCCAGCTTGCAGGGCTATCGGGCCGCGCTCGAGCAAAGCCCCGAGCTGCGCAGCGCGCCTCCGTTTCAGCGCGAGCGACTGGTGTTCCCCTACCAGGCGGGCGGCAGCTTCGTGGCGCAGGTCCACCGCGCCGGTGGCTTCGCGCTGGTCAATCGGCTGTACGAGGTGCCTCCCGCCACCACCGAGCAAATCCTGCACCCGGAGCGCTACCTGGCGGGCGAGCTGGCGGTGCCGGTGCGGGCGCCACGAACGCCGGCGGGCTGGCGCTGGGTGCAGAGCGGTCACGTCGGGGAGCTGCTGGTGCGCGCCATGCTCGACGTCTGCAACGAGCGTCCGGCGAGCCACCTGGCAGCCGCGGGCTGGGGCGGCGACGCCTTCACGGTGGTGCGACGCGGCGACCAGGGTGGTCTGCTGTTCGTATCGAGCTGGGACAGCCCCCAGGATACCGACGAGTTCGAGCGCTCGATGCGCCGCACCGCGGCCTGTTGGGATCGAGCTCCGGCGGCTACGCGTGCCATTTTCCGAGGCCAGACGCAGGTTCGGCGCCAGGGGCAGGTCGTCGCGGTGGCGCGCGGGTTTCCCAGCCAGCAAGCGCGGCAGCTCTTGGCGCAGCTCCCAGAATTGGTGGGACCACGCATCGCTTCGAGGGCTCCCTTCGGCCCGGTGGTGATCCCGCCGGTCAAGCGCGCGGCCGTGGTCTCGGCGCCTTTCGTGCGCGGCAAGCGCCTGATCGCGCCGCGGCTGGGGCTTTCGATTCCGCTGCTGCCGGGCCTCAAGCCGAAGGTCGAGGGTGACGACGTGAGCTTCAACGCCGAGGGCGAGGGCTTTGCGTCGCTGATCCTGGCGATTTCCGAGCTGTCCTTCTCCTCGGAGTCGGTGCGCCATTCGTTCGACACCTTCGAGCAGGCGCTGCGCAAGCCGCTCGCCGCCGATCAAACGGTCAGCGTCGTGGTGAAAGCCGGTAGCGTGGAGACGCCGGTGGGCAAGGCGGTGGAGCGCGAGTGGCGGGTGGACGACACGCCGGTGCGCGGACGGCTCTTGCTGGTGCCCATCTGTGGCGGCACCGGCATGCTGGTCATCGGGCAGGGCTATGCCTCGGCGCAAACGCGCCGGCAGCTGGATCAGATCGTGGCGGGCCTGGTCATGCTCGAGGCCGGATCGCCGATCTGTGCCGAGCTCGATCCCTGAGTGGAATCCGGGCCCCCAAGGGCGCTCGCTCCGCTATGCTGCGCCGCGAGACATGAGCCCCAAGCTGCGTGTGTTGGTGCTGTGCGGCGGTCGTTCGGCCGAGCACGAAATTTCCCTGCTCTCGGCGCGCTTCGTGCTCGAGTCGCTGGATCCCGAGCGCTTCGAGCCAGTGCTGGTCGGTATCGACAAGCAAGGGCGCTGGCAGCTCGAATCGGGCGATTCGGCGTGGCTGGCGGGCAAGGATGCTCGGGCGGTGGCGCTCGGCTCGGGCGAGCCCGAGGTGTCACTGCCGGTTCGGCCGGCGCTCGCCGGTGCGCTGGAGCTGGCAGTGCAAGCGCACGGGGCCAAGCCGGTGGACGTGGTATTTCCGGTGCTGCACGGCCCGCTGGGCGAGGACGGCACCGTGCAGGGCTTGCTCGAGCTGTCCGGTCTGCCGTACGTCGGCGCGGGCGTGCTGGGCTCGGCGGTGGGTATGGATAAGGACGTGATGAAGCGCCTGCTGCTCCAGGCGGGGCTACCCAGCCTGCCCTACGTGGCGATCCGTCGCGCTACTTATCAGGCGGGGCGCGCGTCAGCACTGGCGCCGGTGAGCGCCGCGCTCGGCTTCCCGGTTTTCGTAAAGCCTGCCAATTTGGGCTCGTCCGTCGGTGTCAGCCGCGTGCTCTCGCCCGACGCGCTCGAGCGCGCGGTCGAGCTCGCCTTCGAGTTCGACGACAAG
>DATDEV010000426.1:0-3859 GCA_036522995.1 Polyangiaceae bacterium | reverse complement strand
AGCCGCGCCGATGCCGACCGCTTGTTCGCCGCGCTATCCGATGGCGGCGCTGTAGGAATGCCGCTCGCGGACCAGTTCTGGGGCGACTACTACGGGCACTTGACCGATCGCTTCGGCGTCGCGCCACCGCGCTCCGCCCCTCGCTCGAAGCTCGAACGACGCAAGCGGCGCGGCGTGAGCCTTGCGCATTTCTCGCTGAGCATCACCTGCGCCTTCAATTAGCCGGCGCAGGCGCGGAGGAAGCCCGTGATCAGCGGATGGGGACGCTCGAGCGATGAAGAGAGTTGAGGCTGAAAGAGGCTCGCGATGAAGAAGCGCGAACCGGGCAGCTCGAAGGCGCGGAGCTCGCGGTCGTTGCCGAGGGCAGCGACGCGCAGGCCGGCCGCTTCCCAGCGGGGAATGAAGTCTCGGTTGGTTTCGAAGCTACAGAAATACTCGCCGTTGAGATCGGCGTCACCACACAGCCGGGCCAGCTGGGTACCCGGCACCGGTCGAGCGACACCTGCACCATTGAGACGCGGGCCCATCGCGCTCGCGATGTCGCACAGCACGGGCGTGATCACGATGTTCTGGCTGTTCGAGGCGTTTTCGGCGCTGTCAGCGTCCGCGACGCCCAGAACGTTGCGAGAGAATTCGATGAGCGCGTACTGGAAGCCGGCGCACGTTCCGAGATAGGGCACGTCGCGCAGTCGGGCGTATTCGATGGCACGCAGCATGCCGGCCATGCTCGCGTAAGGGCTACCGGGGGCGCCCCAAACGCCGTCGAAGGACGAGAGGACGTCACCCGCGCGCTGCGACGCGAACGTGGTGGTAGCGAGCCAGCGCGGCTCGACGTTCATGCCCAGGTATGCCGCGGCGTGAAACAGAGCCGCTTCGGTGGCCCAATGCGAGTGCTTGGTCCGATCGAGGTCCCCAACGATGCCGACCCGCACGACCTCCATCGCTCGAAGGTAGCCCGCGTCTGTCGGCGCTGCCAAGGGGTAGCTAGTTGGCGTGTCTAGCTCGCAGCTTCCTTCGCAGTTTCGTGCGCTGGGCGCGCAGCCAAACTTCGGTCTGGTCGAGGACGCGCGCGACGCGTAGCGATTGGGTGGCGAGCAGCGTCGCTGAAAGCGCGAAGAACACGACAGCGGGGCCGGGGATGAATACGAGCACGACGCCGATCGCGAACGAAAGCAGCGCCGCGATGGGGCGAAGCCAGCGTGCCGCCGCCGAACGCCCCTGGTCGGCCCGCTTCTGGCGGTGATAGGCCTCTTGGAAGCGCTCACCCGGCGGCGAGGCCTTGAGCTCCGTCCAGCCCTTACGCAATTGTCGCTTCCAGCGTTGGATGACCTGCACGACACCTACGCTGCAGAAACCATTCCAGCTCGTGCGTGGCCGCACTGCGCGTTGTACCAGCTCGAAACGCGGGGTGAGGGACCACACGCCAGGCCAATTCGCCACAGCGTGCCACGCGCCTGCGCACTATTTCTGACGAGACGGGACCCACGCGGTGGTGCGGCCGCCGACTTCTTCGCGCACGATGGGCTGGCCTGCGATGCTGCCCGCGCCGCGCGTGCCGCCCCAGCGATGCTCGAATAGCCAGGAACGGGGAAACCGCCGGTGGTCGGCCCCGACGTTGACCGCGCGGGCCAGCACGGAGCGGATCACCCGACGAAGGGTCCCGACCTCACTCTTCGTGAGGGAGGCAGCGCTCCGCTTTGGCGCGATTCGAGACTGATACAGCACTTCGTCGGCGATCCAATTGCCGATGCCAGCCAGCACGCCCTGATCGAGGAGCACCGCCTTGATCGGGATGCGACGTCGTCCCAGCATCGCAAGCAGCTCGGTGACGGATGGCAAGTCGTCGAACGCATCGCGCCCCAGGCGCTGGATGCGCGCGTCAGTCTCGGGCGAGGCGCCGAGCCAGACGCGACCGAGACGCCGGGGATCGGTGAGCACGATGCCGCTTCCGTCGCGCGTGTAGAGTCCGAGCTTGAGAAAGCGCGGGCGGCCCTGCTCATCGTCGAATGGTGCGTCGCCGTGGCCGTGGAGCCGCGTGCCTTGGAGCCCGATCTCGCGCACCCAGCCGCTCATTCCGAGGTGCCCAAAGACGGTCGGGCCCGCGCCCGTCAGCGTGAGCCAAAAGGACTTACCGCGTCGTCCCACGCTGCGTAACGTGCGATGAAGGAGCGCTCTCTCGATCGCAGCGGCAGCGAAACCCGAGAAAACGAGCGCGTCGGGCACGACCTCCACGACCGTGATGCGCTTGCCCACGAGAGCACGTCGCATCGTTCGGCATACTGTTTCGACCTCGGGTAGCTCGGGCATTCAGCGGGAAGAAGATCGTACTGCCAAATCCCCGGTTAGGCCCGCATCACACCTCCGCACCCCCGCTCGCGCCCCGCGCCCGCGCAGACGCTCCACGCTCCCGCTCGCCCCGCCCAAGCCTCTGATCTTGGGGGCTGCCGACTCGCAGCTCGCTTGCAGAAGCTACCGTACCGTCGTTCGGCCTCACCGCGCGGCACGCCTGGGGCTGCCTCCGTGCTGACCGCGAGTGGCGAGGGCCCTGCTAGATTTCTCACAGGTGTGTAGAATCGCGAAGCTGCCGTGTCGGGAGCGGGGTCTTGATCGTTGCGACCACGGTTTCGGCGCCGGCGTGGCAGCTTTCAGGGTAACGATCGGGTCGCGATGGGCAAGAAGAAGCGGCACGGGGGAGGGCGAGCGGCGCCGGAGCTGACTGCGCAACGAGTCGAGGCGATGCTGCTGGCGACGAGCTTCCCGCGGCTGCACATGGCGCTCATTTTGGCGCTGGCGGCCGTCGGTGCTTTTCTCACGTCGGCGTCACTGGTCGCGCTGGGCTCGACCAGTATGGGTTTGCGCTACGCGCTGGCCGTCGTGGGGGGCTATTTGTTCTTCCTGCTGTTCGTGCGCGTCTGGATTGCGTATCAAACGCGCAATTGGTCGTTCGGGCGGCACGACCGGGAGCAGTGGCGCGAGTCGGGCGACATTTCCTCCCTCGAGCTGCCGGATCTGAGCGCGCTCGGCGACGCAGCCAGCGCGGCGGGCAGGGGCTTCGCCGGTGGCGGTGGGTCGTTCGGCGGAGCTGGTGCGAGCGGGTCGTTCGGTGACGGCAGTGTCACGGAAGGCTCGTCGTCCAGCGCGCTCGACGCTGTGAGTGGCGGCGACGGCGAAGGCGTCGCGATCGTGATCGCGGTGGTGGCGCTGTTGGGCGGGCTGTTTGCGCTCGGCTTCGTGGTCTACTCCTCTCCGATCTTGCTCGCAGAAGTACTGCTCGACGTCGCGGTCGTCGGCGCCCTCTATCGCAAGAACCAGCGCCACGAACGGGGGCACTGGGCGGCCGGCGTGCTGGGCCGAACCTACAAGCCTGCGCTCGTGCTGGCCGTGTTTGCCGCCATCTTCGGCCTGGCGATGCAAAGCTTGGCGCCGGAGCAGCACACGCTCGGCGCCGTGCTCGAGGCCCACGACGCCGCAAAAAAGTGAGGAGCCGTGAGGCGACCCGGCTCGCCGGGCCTGAGCGCGCCGCGCTTCAGCTCGGATTTGCGGGAGCGTATGCCTTCGACCTTCAAAGAGGCCAGTAGCCGCGAAAACCCTGTCACCCGCTCCGAAGCGCTCTATGTCGGGGCGTGCTCGCGCTTGGCTCGCTTGGCGCCGAACACGTGCACGGTGCGTGTGCCGGCTGAAACCATGATGCTCTGCGGCGTGCCCTTCGGAACCAATAGCTCGTCTCCCGCTCGCAGCTCGACCTGAGTTTGGCCCATCGTGACCACGCACCTTCCTTGGATGACGAACAAATACTCGTCAAATTCGTGAGTGTGGGCGGCCGAGACCCGATCCTGAGCGCAAGCCCAGAACGCTACTT
>DATDEV010000425.1:0-5562 GCA_036522995.1 Polyangiaceae bacterium | reverse complement strand
CGCTCGGCCCCAGTAGCAGGAAGCTGCCGATGGGGCGCTTGGGATCGCGCAAGCCCACGCGGCCACGCCGCACCGCCCTCGCTACCGCAGCCAGCGCGTGGTCCTGACCCACGATGCGCTCGCCCAAGCGAGCCTCCATTTTCAGCAGCTTTTCGGCCTCGCCCTCCAGCATCTTGTCGACCGGGATCCCGGTCCATGCCGCCAACGTGGCCGCCACGTCCTGCTCCTCCAGCTTGGGGCTCTCGCCGCTGCCGCCCTGCGCTCGCGCTGCTTCCTCGGCCTTGGCCAGGCGCGCCGTCAGCTCCGGCAGGGTGGCGTGCTCGAGCTCACCGAGCCGTGCGAAGTTCTTGCTGTCGCGCGCGCGGTCGCGCTCCGTTTCGGCGCTGGCCAGCTCGCTCTTGAGGCCCCTGACCACGGCCGTCACGCCGCGTCGACTCTCGATGGCGGCGCGCAGTGCGGTCACACGCGGCTCGATGCTCTGGCGTTCGCCGTCGAGCTTGGCGCTCAGCTCCTGGCTGGCGGGCTCGACTTGATCGGCGAGCGACGCTAGCTGTGCCTTGAGCGATTCGAGTCGATGCACCAGCTGGTCGAGCTCGAGCGGCATGCCATCGGTGTCGACGCGCTTGCTGGCGGCGGCCTCGTCGAGCAGATCGATGGCGGCGTCGGGCAAGCGCCGCTCCTGCACGTAGCGCTTGGCGAGCTCCACGGCGCTGACCACGGCGCGATCTTGAATCGGCACGCCGTGATGCTGCTCGAGGCGCTGCGACACGCCGCGCACGATCTCGATCGCCTCGGCGACGCTCGGTTCGTCGACCTCGATCTCGCTGAAATAGCGCGCCAGCAGCGCGTCTTTTTCGGTGAGCTTGCGCAGGCCTTCCGGCGTGGTGGTCGCCAGGACGCGCAGCTCGCCGCGGCCCAGCGCAGTGCGCAGCACATCGGCCAGGCTGCCGCCGCTCGGCCCCTGCCCGAGCAGCTGCTCGATGCCCGGGATGACCAGGATGTGCTCGACCCCGCCGCGCGAGCCGAGCGAGCCGACTAACTTGCGCAGCCGCTCGTCGAGCTCGCCGCGCAGTCGCGCACCCGCCGTGATGGCGCCGAGCTCGAGCTCCACCAGCCGCGCGCCGAGCAGCCGCGTGGGCACGTCGCCGCTTTCGATGCGTCGCGCCAGCGCGCGGACGATCGCGCGCTTGCCGACGCCGACTTCGCCGACCAGCAGCGGGTGGCTCTTTTGACGGCGCTCCAGGATGGTGACCAGGCGCCTGACCTCGCTGGCGCGCGCGATCACGGGATCGCGCGCGTGCGGCCCGTCGAGCAGCAGTCGGGTGAGCTCCGGCGGCGTGCCCGGGGCCTCCGGACTTGCCTCGGCCTTGTCGTCGAGCAGCGCCACGTGGCGCCTGAGTGAGCCCGGCACCACGCCGAAGGCAGACAGGATCTCACCTGTGGCGCCGCGAATCTCTTGCGACAAGGCGTTGAGCAGGTGCGCCGCGCCGACCCGCGGCGCACGCTCCAGCGTGGCGTCGCGCTCGGCCCGGCCCAGCAGATCGATCATCGCGTCCGAAAGGTAGGAGCGATCCTTACTTTGCGGCAGCGCGGCGAGCGCACGCTCGACCGCAGCCTCGAAGTCGAGCACGCTGGCCGTGGCCCGCTCGAAAACGCTACGCGTGCTGCGGCCGCGCTCGAGCGACCGTGAAAGCAGGTGCAGCGGCTGTACCTCGGCGTGTTTGCGCTCGTCGGCGAGGGCCTGCGCGCGTGCCACGAGCGAGCGGGCAGTGGCCTGATAACGGTCCAGGGACAGCGTAGTGAGCGGCGGCTCGTCCGGCATACGGGCCGCTCAGCATAGCAGAGGGTAGCGCGCCGCTGCGGCGGCCTTATGCTAAGGAAGCAGCGCTTCACCATGGCCCAAGTCGTCATCTACCGCACCCCAGTCTGCGGCTATTGTGTGCGAGTCCACCAGCTGCTCGAGGCCAAGGGCGTGGCTTTCACCGAGGTGGACGTGTCGGGCGACGCGGGCAAACGCAAATGGCTCCAAGACGTGACCCGCCAGCGCACCGTTCCGCAGGTATTCATCAACGGCAAGCCGGTGGGCGGATTCGACGAGCTGGCCAGGCTCAATCGCAGCGGCGAGCTCGACCGCCTGCTCGCGGCGTAGCGCTAGGCGCGGGCGCCTAGCGCGGCCCGCGAAGCGCGCCTTGCGCCCAACGTAGCGTTCGGTGCTGAGTTGCGCCTAGTCTTGGGCCGTGGCCGCGGGGCCTCGTCAATATGAGCGTCTTCGATCTGCCGAGCTGGTTTTGGATGGGGGTCGGGGTGTCGCTCGGGCTGGTGTTCGGCAGCTTCCTGAACGTCGTCATCTACCGCTTGCCCCGCGGCGAGAGCCTGGCCTTCCCCGGCTCACACTGCCCGGGCTGCGGCGCGCCGATCCGGGCGGCCGACAACGTGCCGCTCCTCGGCTGGCTGCTTTTGCGCGGACGCGCGCGCTGCTGCAAGGTCGCGATCTCGCCGCGCTATCCGTTGGTCGAGCTGCTCGGCGGCTTGCTCGGCGGGGCGCTGATTCAGGTGTCGGTGCTGACGCTGCCCGTCGACACGCCGCTGTGGCAGGGCGGGCTGCTGTTCATCGCGCAGCTCGCGCTGGGGCTAGGGCTGATCGCGGCCGCCTTCATCGACCTGTCGCACATGTACCTGCCCGACTCGATCACGCTCGGTGGCACGTTGCTCGGGCTCGCCACGGTGCCGCTTCGACCTGAAGCGAGCTGGTTCGAAAGCTTGCTGGGCGCGGCGGTAGGCTTCGTGGTGATCTGGCTGCCCTTCGACCTATTGCACCGCCTGCTACGCGGTAGCCCTGGCATGGGGCTCGGCGACGCCAAGCTGGTGATGCTGGCGGGCGCGTGGTTCGGCTGGCAGGGTGCGGTGTTCACGCTGCTGGCGGGTGCCGTGCAAGCCACGCTCACCGTGCTCGCCATCTTCGCGACGCGCGGACGCATCGACGAGCCGGAGGCCGTGCAGCGTGAGCGAGCAGAGCTGGCCGAGGAGCTCGAGCAGATGACGCCAGAGGAGCGCGCCCAGGTAGAGGCGGAGCTGGCAGGCGACCCGCTGGCGCGCGAGCCGGAGCAGGGCCTGGGCAAGGCGCGCGTCGCGTTCGGGCCGTTCTTGGTGCTGGCGACGCTCGAGCTGCTCGTGTTCGGCGACTTCATCCGCGCGGAGCTGTGGGGAATGCTGGGCTCATGAGCCGCTCGCTGCTGCTAGGCGCCGTGGTGGCGGCCGCGCTCGGCGGCTGCGGTAGCAGCGTGATCGAGGCGCCTGTCGGCGCTCACCCCAGCAACGACGCGGTTTCGGTCCCCTTCCCGCCCCCGCCGGCCAAGCTCGAGGAGCTGCCGCCTCGACCCAGCAGCCGCTGCGTCTGGGTCGACGGGTTCTGGGACTTCAGCGAGCGCTGGGAGTGGCAGCCAGGCGAGTGGGTCGTTCCCCAGCCGAGCTGCCGCCTTGCACCGATGGAGCTGAGGCGCCAGGCCGGGCAGCTGCTGTACGCCCGGCCGCGCTGGTATCCGGACAATGTCAGTCTGCTCGGAGTGCAATCGGCGTGCCCCCGGCCGCCAGCTTGTCGCAGCGCTTCTGAGAAGTAGCGGCAGCTCGCAGAGCGAGCCCAGCGTGTTAAGGTTCGCCCGCTTCCATGGGCAGTCACATCTTCAGAGAGTACGATATTCGCGGTGTCGCCGAGCGCGACCTCACCTCGGACACGGCCGAGCGCATCGGCCGCGGCGTGGCGGAGCTGATTGGTCGGGCTTCGGGCAAGGCGCCGCGCATCGCCGTCGGGCGAGACTGCCGTCTCTCGGGTCCGCGCATTCACGCAGCGCTCACCGCGGGCTTGATCCGCGGCGGAGCTCAGGTGGTCGACGTGGGCGTCGGGCCGACCCCCGCCCTGTACTTTGGTGTGCACCACCTGGAGACGGACGGCGGCGTCATGATCACGGGCAGTCACAACCCGGCGCCAGACAACGGCTTCAAGATCATGATCGGTCGCGGCTCGTTCTTCGGTAGCGCCATCCAGGAGCTGCGTGGCCTGGTGCAGGGCCCGGCCCTGCCCGATAAACCCGGCGGCAGCATCACCGAAAACTCCATCGACGACGCCTACGTCGCCAAGCTGAGCCATGGCATCAAGCTCGGGCGCAAGCCCAAGATCGTAGTGGACGGGGGCAACGGCGCGGCCGGCCCGCTGGGGCTACGCACCTTTGCTGCCCTGGGCCTCACTCCCACCGCGCTGTACTGCGACATGGACGGCACGTTCCCCAACCACCACCCCGACCCCACCGTGCCCGAGAACCTCGCCGCCTTGATCGAGCGCGTGCGCGCCGAGGGCGCCGACGTGGGCTTGGCCTGGGACGGCGACGGTGATCGCCTCGGCGTGGTCGACGAAACGGGTGACATCATCTGGGGTGATCGGCTGCTGGCGCTGTTTGCCGAGCCCATCATCGCCGCTCAGCCGGGCGCCACCATCATCGGCGACGTGAAGTGCTCGCAGACGCTGTTCGATCACGTAGCCAAGCTCGGCGGCCGCCCGATCATGTGGAAGACCGGCCACTCCCTGATCAAGACCAAGATGAAGGAGGAGCACGCTGCCGTCGCCGGCGAAATGAGCGGCCACTTCTTCTTCGCCGATCGCTACTTCGGCTACGACGATGCCATCTACGCTGGACTGCGGCTGCTCGAGCTGCTCACGCAGCAGGATCGCCCGCTCAGCCACCTGCTGCGGGCGCTGCCGACCCGGCATTTCACGCCCGAGCTGCGCGCCGACTGCCCCGACGCCAAGAAGTTCGAGGTGATCGAGCAGCTGCGCAAGGAGCTGGCCGACCGCGGCAGCGTGAACGAGCTGGACGGCGTGCGGGTGACCTACGACGACGGTGCTTGGGCCTTGGTGCGCGCCTCCAACACGGGCCCGGTGCTGGTGCTGCGTTTCGAGGCTCCGACCGAGGAGCGCTTGAACGCGATTCGCAGCGACGTCGAAAGCGTGGTCGCACGCGTCAAGCGGAGCGTCGGCGCGGCTTGAGCCAGGCGGTGACGGGCGAAGCCGAGGTTTGGTCGGTGCGGCGGGTCCTGGCCTGGGCTGCCGATGACCTGAAGCGACGCGGCAACGACACGGGCCGGCTCGACGCCGAGCTGCTGCTGGGGCGCGTGCTGAAGCTCGATCGTATCGGCCTGATTTTGCACGCGGAGCGGCCGCTCTCGCCGGGCGAGCTGGGCAGCTTTCGCGAGCTCTTCAAGCGTCGGCGCGGCGGGGAGCCGGTCGCGTACCTGCTGGGCGAGCGCGAGTTTTATGGGACTTTGCTGCGCGTGGACGCACGCGTGCTCATCCCTCGTCCGGACAGCGAACGTTTGGTCGAGGTCGCGCTGGAGCGCACGCGCCAGCGCAGCATGCTCGGTAGCGCCCTCGACCTGTGCACCGGCTCCGGTTGCGTGGCGATCGCTTTCGCGCGCACTCGCCCGACCTGGAGCGTGACTGCTTCCGACGTGTCACCCGCGGCGCTCGAGGTGGCACGCGACAATGCGCACCGCACCGGGGCCATTCGCAAC
>DATDEV010000424.1:0-4971 GCA_036522995.1 Polyangiaceae bacterium | reverse complement strand
CCACCAGCGACTCCGGCAGCTCGAGCGCCGTGGCGGCGTCGAGCGCACTGATTGGTCCGCGTCGATGCTGCACCAGCGCGCGCACGGCCTCGAGCTGCACCTGCTGCTGTCGCGCCTGACCGCTGCGCCGCAAGCGGCTACCGCCCAGCAGCAGCAGCAACCCGAACAGCAGCGACGCCGCCGCCACCGGCAAGGCAAAGGCCCAGCCCAGCAGCGAGGCTGGCCACAGCGACTGCAGCAGGAGCCACAGCCCGCCCGCCAGCGACAGCCCCAGCACCAGCACCGACAGGCCCGCGATGCTCGCCGCGATGCCGCCCACCTTCGAGGGCTGGCCCGCCAGCGCTACGCTCGGCGCCGCGAGCAGGAAGCGTGGCGCCCCACAAGCGGCGCAACGCGACTCGAGCCCGCGCAAGACGACGGGCGCGCGCTGCTGGCACTTGGGACACACCGAACCGCCGGTCACGCCGCTAGCCTAGCGCTCGCGGCGACCGAGCGCGCAACTGAGTCTCGTGGTCTTGACGCGGGCACCTGTACGACATCGGCTTCAGCGGCTACAAAGGGGGCAGTAGCAGGCCCGTGACCCCCACCACCGACCCCGAAACAGTCGCCCAGAAGCTGCGTGAAGGCGGCTTGGTCGCGTTTCCCACCGAAACCGTCTATGGGCTCGGCGCCGACGCCGAAAACGAGCGAGCCGTAGCCCGGCTGTTCGCGGTCAAAGGGCGCCCGTCGCATCACCCGCTGATCGTCCACCTGGCCTCGGCGAGCGAGCTGCCGCGCTGGGCCGTCCGCATCCCCGATTCCGCCTACCGGCTAGCCGAAGCTTGCTGGCCCGGACCGCTCACGCTGCTGCTCGAAAAGAGCCCCCGGGTCCCCGATGCCACGACCGGCGCTCTGCCCAGCGTCGGCTTGCGGGTGCCGGCCCACCCGCTCGCGCTCGAGCTGCTGCGGCGTTTCGGGGGCGGCATCGCGGCGCCGTCGGCGAATCGCTTCGGTCGCGTGAGCCCGACGCGCGCCGAGCACGTGCTGAGCGATCTCGGTGACGACATCGACGCCCTGCTCGACGGAGGGGAGTGCCAGGTCGGGTTGGAGTCGACCATCATCGACTTGACCCGCCCCAGGCCGGTCGTGCTGCGGCCAGGCGGGGTCACCATCGAGCGCATAGAGTCACTCCTGGCGATGAGCGTGGAGCGCGTGGTCCCAGCAGACGCGCGCGCCCCAGGCTTGTTGAGCTCGCACTACGCGCCCGACGCTCGAGTCGAAGTCGTGGCGGCGAGCGCCCTCGCCCGGCGGGCGGCAGAGCTCGCAAGCCAAGGCGAGCGCGTCGCTATCCTGCTTTCGCATCACGACGACCGCGCCTCGCTCGGACTACTTAAGGAAGTAACGTTTCTCGATCTCGGCCCCAGCGACGAGTCAGCGGCGCAGCGCCTATATGGGGCGCTTCGCCTCGCCGACGTAGAAAAGGCAACCGTCGTCTTGGCCAGCCCGCCGGCTGCTGCAGGCCTCGGCGAGGCTTTAGCCGACCGGCTCATCAAAGCCGCCGGGCCTAGGTAACGTCAGCTAGCCGTCGGCTGCGAAACCTAGGTGACCCGCCCGCCGGCCGCTGTCGGCGGCCTGGGCCCAACGAGCCGAGACAGATCTCTGCTATTTTTCGGGGGATCTCCCCACACACTTGCGCAGCTTCGCGAGTCCGTGTACCCACAAATGAACCTACATTGGCCTACCCATACTTTTCCTGTGGGTCGGCCGACCTAGACTCAGCCTGAGCCGCTCACCGTGCAGCCCCTAACCCCAGGCAACCTGATTGCCGAACGCTACCGCCTCGAGCGCAAGCTCGGTGCCGGCGGCATGGGCTCGGTGTGGCTCGCCACCGACTTGTCGCTGGACAGCACGTGCGCCATCAAGCTCGTCGATCCCGACAAGGTCGGAAACGAGGAGGTGAAGGTTCGCATTCAACGCGAGGCCCGAGCGGCCGCCCAGATTCGCTCGGCCAACGTCGTGGACGTGTTCGACCATGGCCTGTGGCAGGACATGCCGTACATCGTCATGGAGCACCTCGAGGGCGAAGACCTCGGGGCGCGCCTGGAGCGGCAGGGACGACTCGATCTGCGAGAGACGTACGAGATCGTGGCGCAGGTAGCGCGCGCGCTGGTACGAGCCCACGCGCTGGGCATCGTTCACCGCGATCTCAAGCCGGAGAACATCTTCTTGGTGCCGGGCGACGATCACGAGGTCGCCACGGTGCTGGACTTCGGTATCGCCAAGCTCGACCAGTACTCGCTGCGCGACAAGACCACCAAGACCGGGTCTTTCATGGGCACGCCGTATTACATGAGCCCGGAGCAGGCTCGCGGCCGCAACATCGACTATCGCTCTGATTTGTGGGCGCTCGGGGTGATCGTATTTCAATGCCTCACGGGTCGTCCGCCCTTCGAAAGCGAAGCGCTCGGCGACCTATTGGGCATGATTCTGTACGATCCCATGCCCCGGATCACCGACCGTGATCCGAGCCTGCCGCCCGAGCTCGAGGCATTCTGGGAGCGGGCGTGCAACCGCGATCGCGAGCTGCGTTTTCAGTCGGCCAAGGAGCTGTCGGACGCGCTGGCCAACACCGCCATGCTGGAGCGGCGCGAGGTACCGACCATGCCGCCGCGCACGTCGCTCAGCCATCTGAGCGACGCCGAGCTGGCGAGCCTCCCGCCGCTGTCGCACAACGTCGGCCGGCCGAGCTCGAGCGCGGACTTGAGCGATGCCAGCGAGACCGACTTCGAGACGGATGCACCGCTGTCGCGCACCCGCCGTTCGGTCTTGCCCACGCTCTCGGAGCTGACGCCACGCCAGCGCAAGGTCGCGCTGCTGTCCGGCATAGCGGCGCTGGCCCTGATCGGCTTCGGGGTCTCGATGGCCTTCAGCGGGACGCCAGGCTCGAGCCATCTCGGTGCCGAAAGCGGGACCGACGCGCCCGTCAGCGAGCCCGCGGCGCCGCCCGTGCCCGTAGTGGCCCCCCGCTTGGCGGACGCTCCCCCCTCGCCCTCGCCCGCCCCCGCCGTGGCGCCGAGCGCCAGCAGCGGCCCCGAGCATCCCCTGTCGGACGAGCAGAAGAAGAAAGACAAGAAGAGACGCGGGGGCGCAACTGCCCCGACGACGCCGGCGAATCCAGACTACGGTATCTAACGCATGAGGCTCGCAGCTCTATGGACGGGGCTCCTGTGCGTGGCGTTGGTCACTCTTGCCGGCCCGGCCGTCGCGGAGCCCACCGAAGCCGATCGGGCGACGGCGCGCGCCCTGGCTCTGGAAGGTCACAGCGCGCTCCAGCGCAAGGACTACGCCAAGGCGGCCGATCGCTTCGGACGCGCCAACGCTTTGGTCCACGCGCCCACGCTGGTGGTGGATTGGGCTCGCGCTCTGCAAGGGCTCGGACGCTTCGTCGAAGCGCACGAGAAGTACGAGCTGGTGTTGCGTGAGGGCGTCGACGCTTCCTCTCCGAAGTCGTGGACCCGTGCGCTCGAGGAGGCGAAGAAGGAGCTCGAGGCGCTCAAGCCTCGCCTCGGCTGGGTCACCGTCGTGCTGCTGGAGCCGCGCGAAGCCAACGTGGCCATCGACGGCGTGCCGATTCCGCCGGCCGCGCTCGGAGTCAAGCGCGCCGCGGATCCGGGCTTCCCCGAGGTGACCGTGAGCGCGGCTGGCTACGAGTCGTTCAAGCAGACCGTCACGGTGGGCCCAGGCGAGGAGAAGTCGCTCGAGGTCAGCCTGCGTAAGGCGCCCGAATTGGCGGAGGCTCCCCCTGCGAATGCGAAGGATAGATCAGCCAGCACACCCGACCCGACGCAGCGCACCGTGAGCTACGTCGTGCTCGGCGTGGGCGGCGCCGGGCTGGTGCTCGGCGCCGTGACCGGTGTCATGACGCTCCAGAAGCGCTCCGACCTCGAATCCGAGTGCATCAATGGCGTCTGCAGCTCCGCTTCTCAGAAGACGGTAGACAGCTATCACAAGTACGGCACCATCTCGGCCGTGTCGCTGTCAGTCGGTGTGGTGGGCGTGGGCGCGGGCCTGGCGCTGTTCTTCACGGCGCCCAAGGGCGACTCGGCTGCGGCCGGCGCCGCGGCGAAACGCCCGCGCTCAGCCGACCTGACCTGGCGACCGGTGGTCGGTCTCGGCATGCTGGGAGCGGAAGGAACCTTCCAATGAGCGGACGGAGCTCGGGCTGGTTGGCGGTGTGCGGCGTCCTGGCAGCCGTGGGCTGCCACAAGGTGCTCGGTGATTTCGAGGTCGACGACGACGCCTTCGCCGACATGTCCAAGGGCGGCAGCGCTGGCGCCGGTGGCAGCTCCGGGGCCAGCGCCGGATCCGGCGGCAGCGACGCGGGCATCCCGAAGCCGAACACATGCGTCGCGAACGAATTTCACTGCGAAGGGCCGGTGCTGCAGGTCTGCAACGACGAGCTCGACGGCTGGAGCAACGCCGGCATCTGCGCCACCGCAGCCCTGTGCGATGAGACTCTCGGCGAGTGTCTCGAGCCCACTTGCGATGCGGCCTCATTCCGCTGCGAGGGGGACCAGCTACAGCGCTGCGCGGAGAGCCGCGAGACCTGGCTCGACGTCGAGATGTGCATCAGCGCTGCTCATTGCAGCACGACGGGCCAGTGCATGGCGGCTCCCTGCAGCGCTGGTGCGTTCCAGTGTAGCGGGCTCGAGCTGCAGAAGTGCGCAGGCGGAGCCGTGGGCTGGCAGGTCGAGGCTCCCTGCGAAACGCAGGCACTGTGCAACGCAATGGAAGGGATATGCGAGCCACCCGCGTGCATGGTCGACGAGTACCATTGCGAAAAGAACGTGCTCACCGTCTGCAATTCGGGACGCACCGGCTACTCGCAACTGGCCATCTGCGACACGGAAGCACTGTGCAACGAGACTGATGGCAAGTGTGATGGCGCCACTTGCGCAGCTGACGACTATGGGTGCCAGGGCGCGATCCTGG
>DATDEV010000423.1:0-16495 GCA_036522995.1 Polyangiaceae bacterium | reverse complement strand
GAAGCAGCGCTGGCGCTGGCGCTGCCGCTGCCGCTGGCGCTGGCTCCGTTTTGCATCCGAGGGGCAGAAAGCAAGCAGCAAAAGGCAAGAGGATGATGAGGACTATTGGGACTTTCATGCGTTCTTACTCCGGGTGGTTGTACATGTCTCGAGCACAGCGAAAGCCAAAAACGAAGCCGCCGTCGGCGGCGTCCGCACTCGCGCGATTACCGGTGAGCTGCTGGTCGGAATAATTTCCAAACGAGCCCCCGCGCGTCACCCGCTCCGGTACGTCCGACCACGGCTCGAAGCAATCGCTGCAGCTCTCTGCGGGAGAGTCGCTCCACGAATCCAGTGTCCACTCAGCGACGTTGCCGGCCAGATCATCGTGACCACGCCCGGGATAGCGAAAGAACCCACCACGTCCGGCGGGATGAGTGCCCACCTCGAGCGGGCGCGTGGGCGGCTCTAGAGCGTCCGCGAAGGCGAGGTGTACCTCACTGATTGCGAAATCGGTTTCGTCGACCGACCACGGATACGGGCGCTCCGCAGCCCCGTAGGCCGCCGCGTAGTTCCACTCTGCTTCGGTGGGCAGTCGGCCCCCGTCCCAAGCGCAGAAGGCGAACGCCACGTACCAATTCACGCAGTTGGCAGGGAGCAGCGCCCCGTTGTTCCAGGTCCGCCTCTCCTCCGGACAAAGAGTCGACATTTGGTCGATCAGCTCCTCGAACGTCTTCGGAACCGACGTGATGCCCCCGAGATCCGGATCCGGGTGCGGTAACTCTTCCCAGGCCTCGTGCCAACCACTGCCCGGGATGCGAGGGTGAGCGCCACCGCCCTCGTTCGGCAGGCGATAGTCCGCCGTGAAGGCGCGCATGCGGCCGACCGTGACCTCGAAGCGATCGAGGTAGAAGCCCGAGACGGTGCGCGCGAACGGCAACGTGGGCT
This sequence comes from Polyangiaceae bacterium, assembly GCA_036522995.1. Taxonomy (GTDB): domain Bacteria; phylum Myxococcota_A; class Polyangia; order Polyangiales; family Polyangiaceae; genus PMG-095. The sequence continues at coordinate 15,568 of DATDEV010000423.1, read as the reverse complement.
CCTCGCTGTGCCGACCCATGGTGTAGGTACCACCAGGTACCCAGATCGTTTCGCAGCAGCTCACACCATCCACGCAGGGCGTGACGCCGCCTGCGATCGAGCAACTGCGCGGGTCCTGACACTCACCGTCGACACAAGCCAGCGGGCAGCTCGAGCCGTCGTTCTCCCAGCGCCCTGCGACGCAATGCTGCGGCTGGTAGACGTCGCAACGCAGCTCTTGGGCTTCACATTCGCCGCCCTGGCCAGCAAGACCAGCGCCGCCGTCGCCCGCGGCGCCGCCCATCCCAGCAAGCTCGTGAACGCCGCCGCTCCCCGCCTCGGCGCCGGCCATGCCGCCCATATCGGGGACGCCCCTCTGAACGGCGGTGGAAGCATCAACTCCACCCGGTTGCCCGAGACCACCGCCCCCTTCGCCGGCGCAGCTCTGTGCTTCGCAGTCAGGCCGCGGCAATGGATCTTCGATACCAGCCAAGCTCGCACACGAAGCCAGCCACATCGAAGCCCACGGACCGAGACGACGCAACCCCGTCTTCCGCCCGAGCTCGTCCATCCCTAATTGAGTTATCACGGCGCCACACTAACGCCGATAGGTTATTTTCTAAAATCAGATTAGCGACGCGTTTGAATTAAACGCTCGATGGTCTCGTCGCGTGGCTGCTGTCTCGTTGCTTGTTGGGGCGGTTGTCTCGTTGGTTGTTCGGGCTCCAGCCCCAACAACTGAGTCTGTTCGGTTTCTGGCGCGTGTGTGCTTGCTCGAGCGTGCGATTGGGAAGCAGCTGCGGATGACCGAGGAGCGGGGATGGCCTGTTGTTTGGCTGGTGACTTGGTATCCGCGTGGGAGGGCGGCGAGCGAGTGTCGGCGCGCGTGGCGGCGGCTGCGGATGTGGCCTGCTCGGCGGGCGCATCGGCTACTAACGCCGTCAGTGCCAGCGACGGCTGCTGTGCGTTCGAGCGAGCGGATGGCGCAGGCTCGAGAGATTTGGCTACATTGGAGCCTAATATGCCTTGTGCGCGCAGTACGAGCAGCAGCGCCGGAATTGCGGCCGCTCCGAGTAGCAGCGTGCCCACGCGGCGCCCGGGAGCCCGACGCACGAGCGGCGCAGCCGTCGGCGACGAGCTGTCACCGGTCACCGGGAGTGTCGTGCTGGCCGAGCCGACTGGCTCGTGAATGTTTCGCGTCACTGCCATGCTGGAAGACGAGGCATGCAGACCGGTGACGCGGGACAGCGATGTGCGCGCATCGTCACCCCCGAATGGCGCGAGCGCTTCAGCCAGCTCGGCGGCGTTGGCAAAGCGCAGGTGACGGTCCTTCTCCAGACAGCGCAGGATCACCCGCTCCAGTCCGACAGGCAGAGCGTGCGGCAGCTGCCGACTGCCGAGCGGCGTCGGCGGAGCGCTGAGGATGCGCGACACCAGCTCGAGGTAGTCAGCGCCTTGGAACGGCGGCTTGCCGCAGAGCAACTCGTAGAGCGTTGCGCCGACTGACCAGATGTCCGAGCGTGTGTCGACCTCGCGCGCGTCCTGTAGCTGCTCGGGCGGCATGTACGCCGGTGAGCCGAGCCGGATGTCCTCGGTGCTGGTCAGTGACGCTTCGGGGCCCTCTGAGTCCGATTCCAGGCGCTTGGCGATGCCGAAATCCAGCACCTTGATCAGCGGGGTGCCATCGGCGCGTGAGCTGAGGAACAGATTCCCCGGCTTGATATCGCGATGCACGATGCCCTGCAGGTGTCCCTCCGCTACTGCTTCGAGCGCTTGCAGCAGGTAGTCGACCGCCACGCTCGGCGCGAGCGGTCCGTCTTCGCGCAGCACGGCCCGCAGGTCCCGGCCGTGCAGGTACTCCATCACGAAGTACGGGACGCCGCCGGGCAGCTTGCCAATTTCGAGCAAGCGCACGACGTGCTCGCTGCTGATGCGGCTGGCGGCGCGCGCCTCGCGTGCGAAGCGCTGCATGGCGACGTCCGTACCGACCAAACGAGGCTGCAAGAACTTGATCGCAACGCGGCGCTCGAGCAGCTCGTCGTGCGCCGCCATCACCACGCCCATCCCGCCCACACCGAGCGTATCCTGCACCCTGTATTTGTCCGCCACCAGCTCGCCGGCGCGGACCGGCCCCACGAACGCGCCCCCGTCTGCCATGAGACCGGCCGCCCCGGTAGTCAGCGGCTCGACGGTGGGCGCTTCCTTGTCCACCCGCACAAGTTACCAACGATAGCGCCGGCAGTGGGGCGCGGAAGCGCCGAGCGTCAGGCGTCGAGCCCTCGCCGTCGACCGTCACAGTCGAGTAGTAGGAAATTCGATCGCGGTTTCTAGCGCGCTTTCACCTGGGCGGCTTGGGCGCCTTGGTGATGAGCTTCAAGTCGAGACCGCCAGCATTACGTGGTGCCGTGAGGTTGGAATTCGGCGCACCAGCGCGCGGCGGAGTGAAATTCGGGGTCTGCGAGCCTCAGATCGGCTTCGTCGGCATCTGCCAGAAGCCCTCTATGGGCGTGGGATTGCTCGCGAATTCTAGGCCACCCAGGTACGCCGCCGGATCGTTCGAGCGGAAGTAGGCCTGCGCCACCGTCGCCCAGAAGTCGACGTGCGCGCGAGTGCCGATACCGCCCTGGTCCTCGAAATTGACGTACTTGCCGTGCTGCATCCCCAGCGCCTTGCCGCCGAAGCACAGCGCCGCCTTCGGATTGCGCTCGTGAGTGGCCATCGCCACCTCCGTGAAATACGGGATCACGGTCTGGTCGAGCATGTTGGCGCCGAACACGTCGGTCGCGTTCTTGAACGTGTTGATGATGTCGGCCGTCTTGTCGTTGTACCAGGTGTGCACGTTGGCCATGAATTGAACGATGGCCTGCAGCGTCGGGTCGGAAGCGGGCGGCGGGGCGTCGAAATAATTCCCGCGACCGCCGCCAATCTTGTGACTCTGCGGGTGGTGCATGAAGGTCTTGGCCGGCTCGTCAGGTCGCAAGCCCTTGAACGAGACGTGGTTGGTGCCGGGCGACCACTGTAGCGACGCCACGCGGATGATGTCGCATTGGAACGCGGCCAGCAGGATACCGGCGTGCAGCTTGCCGATGGCCGCGTGAACCTGGTCGTCGGCGGTGGCCACCTCGTTCGCGGCGTAATCATTGCTGGAGCCCGTTTGACCCTTGATGCTCGAGTCCGGCGCGACCGGCACCACGCAGCCGCTGGGCGTCACGACTTTGCCGTTCAGCAAGTCCGACACCTGCATCTCGATCTTGCGCACGACGTCGGCGTGAATGTCGATCTTCTGCGCTTCGGCGGCCGGAGCGAGCTTCTTCATCTCCTGCAGCTCGCGCATGCTGAAGTCGAGCACGCTCTTGCGCTGCTGCAGCGCCAGCTTGGCAGCCGCCTGGTTGGCCTCGGTGCCTCCGCCCGACATGTAGCCGGTGAAGAGCTTGGTGTACAGCTGCGCGGGCGCCAGCTCGGGCAGCAACGGCACGTTCTCGGTGATCATGCCCGTGGTGTTGGCCGCCTTGATCTCCTGCTTTTGGTGGCTGTACGACAAGCAACGGGTCGACGTCTCCTGCGAGTCGATGCGCTGGTCGCAGATCGCGTTGGCGTAGCCGATGCCCGGCCTCGCCAGGGCCACCGCACCGGTCGCGGAGTCGTCCTTCACGCCCTCGAGGAGGATCTGATCCCAGGACGGACCGCCCGCCACGCCGTCATCGGCTTCGCCACCGTTTTGGCGGGTGCCGGGACAGCCGGTGCCAGTCGACGCCATCGGCGTCCCGCCTTCGTGCCCGCCGGCGCCGTTGGCCGCCCCCTGATCGCGTAGCCCCCAGAACAGGCTCATCTGGTCGGCGAGGCCCTTGTCGAGAAAGGGCTTCAGGATCGGCGACCACTGGGTGATGGTCCCCAACCCATTGGGCTTCACGCCGCCATTGGGCAAGAACTGATGCTTGATGGTGCCGACCGGCCAATGCACCATCAGGAAGCGAGGCGGCGCGCCCATGCCCTGCGCCATGGCTTCGAAGTCGCGCAGCATGATCTTGAGCCCGAAGGCTCCGCCGATGCCGGCCATGAAAGAGCGACGCGCGAAACGATACGACCTGTGCAAGTTCAGCCTCCCGAGCGTTGGGTGAGGGTCTTGGAAACGGCTACCGCGCGTACCAGAGCGCTGAAGCTGTGATCGCTGCTCGCGAAGCGATCGGCTACCGCGCGCGTGGCGCAGCTTTCACCCTGCACGCCGGTTTCGGCCAGGGCGTAGGTGAGGAGCTTGGTGGCGACGCAGGCGGAGAAGGCGCCGCTGTCGGCCAGCGCCTTGCCCATCTCGACCGCGCTGAGCGCCACGCTGCCGCCCGCGACCGCCGGCAGCGTGACCGAAGCGTCGATCGGGCGACCTTCGGGATCCGTGGTACGGAAACGCCCGACCACGTCGAAGTTCTCCAGCGAAATGCCGTAGGGATCGAAGCTGCGGTGGCAACCCAAGCAAGGTGCCGTGGTGGCGCGATAATCGGCCCGCTCTCGCTCGGACAGGTCGTGCTGCATCGAATTCAGGCTCTCGATCTGGTCGGCCAGGTTCTCGGGAAAGGCCGGATTTTGCTGACACAGGATGGCGTCGTTGACCGAGAGACCGCGCCCCACCACCGACTGCTGATCGGGCCGTGAACGCGAGGTCAAGAAGCCCAGGCTGGTCAGCACGCCCGCGCGATTCTCTGGCAAATCGACGGCGCCGAAGCCGTCGACATCGACCAGCGTGGGCGGCGCCACCCCGTACAGCGGCGCCAGCTGCGCGTTGATGAAAGACTTGCGCGACGTCGCCAGATCCGAAACCTGGCCTCCGCCCCAAAGCACCTGATTGATGAACAGCTGGCTCTCGCGAAACATGGATGCCGCGACGCCGTTGTTGAAGACGTCGGCCGGCAAACCATCGATCACGACGCTGAGCACGCGGGCGATACCGAACGACGACAGCACCGTGTCCTGCAGGTTTGCCTTGGTGGCAGGCAGCGCCAGCAAGCGGTCGACATGAGCGCCGATCTGCTGCTCGGTGGTGAGCAGGTTCTGGGCGGCGGCCGCCAGCAGCTCCGAGTCGGGCGGGCCGTCGGTCAAGAAGAACGAGAGCTGACTGGCCAGCTCGTAGGGCGCGAGTGGCCCTGGGACGGCCGCGGTCCCCAGCTCCGTGCGATAGAGAAACTGAGGCGCGGAGTAGATGGCCGAGACGGTCGCCTGCGCGCCCTGCTGCACGCTGCCGCCGGCCGTAACGACCTCGCTGAATACCTGCAGCACGCTGCTTTGCTCACGCGCATCGAGCGGACGGCGAAAGGCGCGTTCGGCGAGGCTGGCGAGGAAGGCCGTCGCGCACTCGCTGGTCGGCGCGTCGCCGCAGCCCGTGAAGGTGGCGAAGGTGGCTAGCGCCTGCTCCCCGGCTCGCGTCGCGATGGCGTCGGCCGTTTGCCACTTGGCATCGATGTAGGACGAGCCTTCGCTGGTATCGCCGAGGGGCGGAAAGGTTCGCTCGGTAGTGGGCGGGACCTGGATGCCGGTCAGGACCGATGCCGCGAACGCATCGCCGAAGACCGGTCGCAACGAGCTAGCGAGTTGATTGAAGCTCAGCCGAACGATGCGGCGAGGCATCGCGATCTCGCTGCCAACGCAATCTTGCGGCGTGACTGTATCGCCGCCGCTGCCGCCGCTGCCGCCGCTGCCACTGCCGCCCGTTCCCGGCGTTTGCTGATTGGCGACGCCGCCGTTCACCTCGGCGGTGCACGCGATGAGCGGCGCCAAAACCAAAGCCAAAGCTACGGCTGAGCTACCGATGACCGGTATACCGACTGCCCCAGCCCGGGCTCGGGCCGCTGCGGACTTGAAAGTCGTCACCCCAACGAGTCACGGCTGGCGGCCCCAGGGATCCAGAAATCGACGCTGCACCGCGACTTAGGGGGCAGGGGGCCCCCAAAAGGTCGGCTCCCGGGGCGGTGCTAGGCTGGGCCGGTGCCCGCCGCGGCGGACAGCTTTTGGGAGCTTGCCATGAATATGCTGCTGAATCGGGGTGCCAGCGCCCTGGCGCTCGTGGCGCTCGGCTGCTCGTCGTCGGGCGCAGACGACGAAGCGCGCGTCGAGCTGCTGACCTGGTGGAAGCAACCGAGCGAGCTCGATGCCATCCATGCCGCCATCGACGTGCACCGCCTCGGTCATCCGGACGTCCAGATCAAGGTGCACACGTCGGATACGCAGGGCACGCTGGGCAACGACGTGCAGCGTCGTCTGGCCGAGGGCACGCCGCCCACGGCGTTTCAAGCCAATCTGGGCGGTAACGGGCTGCAGTGGGCCGAGAGCGCGCAAGACCTCCGGCCCCGCGCCATGGCCTGGGAGGGGGCGTTCGATCCCAGCATCCTGGAGCGCCTGACCGTCGATGGAAAGCTCATCGGTGTGCCGCTCGCCCTCACGCGCCAGAACAACGCCTATTACAACCCGAAGCTGCTGAGCGAGCTCGAGCTCGACATCCCGGTCGGGCGCGAAGGCTTCGAAGCCTGGCTCCAGAGCTTGGCCGACATGGGCTACACGCACCCGCTGTGCATCGGCGACGAGGCCAACTGGGTGAGCGCCCACGTGCTGTTCGAGGATATCGTGCCCGCCTACGTCGGCGCCGAGTACGCGGCGCGCTTCTGGTCTGGCGAAGGCGATCCGCGTGACGAGCTGTTCGGCGAGGCGCTCGACTATGCGGCATCGCTCAACGGTTATTGGAACGACGACTTCGGTAGCATCGACATGGCCCCCGGCATCATGCGCTTGATGGAGGCGCGCGCTCCGGCAGAGCAATGCCTGATGACCCCAATGGGTGACTGGGGCGGAGCGATCCTGGCGAGTGAGTACGAGGTCGACGAAGACTTCGTGCAGCGCTCGTGGCCCGGAGCCGAGAGCTTGTTCGTGCTCGCGGGCGATGCCTTCGTGACCACGCGCGGCGTCGAGAACCTGGAGGCCGCGCTCGACTTCTTCGACACGCTCGCCTCCGAGGAAGGGCAGATCGCTTTCAACGCCAAGAAGGGCTCGGTGCCTGCGCGCGACTTGAGCGAAGAGCAGCGCCAGGAGTTCGGCCCGCTCACGCAGGCCAACATGTCCGACTTCGCTGCGAGCGCGCCGCTGGCGGCCTTCAAGGTCATTGGATCTTCCGACTTCCCCTTCGAGGAGCTGCAGCGGCTCACGCACGATTTCCTTCTCGCTGGTGACAAGGAGCCGCTCATCGACTTCATCGAAGCGCACTACGCCGAGCTTCACGACTGAGCTCTCGCGAAATAGGCCACCTGGCCGAGACCCTAGCGGCGGGATTTTCCGGGCCGCTAGCGCGCGACGTTTCGGGCTAGCATCTGCAACTCTCGAAAATGGGCTCGATCGAGCGCTTCCTGGCTCTCGCCGGCATGGCTTGCTGCTGCTGGAGCGCGCGCGCGCACGCCGAGCCCGGGGAGGAGGGGAACCCTCCCACGCGTGACCAGTGCCTGGACGCTCACGAGCATGCTCAGGCCGTGCGCCTCAGCGGCGATTTGCTGCGAGCTCGCCTGGCCCTACGCCAATGCTCGGCCGCAGCCTGTCCGACATTGGTCAGCCGCGACTGCATGGCCTGGCTGACCGAGGTCGAGCAACAGATCCCGTCCGTGATCTTTCGCGCGACCCGCGACGGCACCGACCTGATCCAGGTGCGCGTTCTCGAAGGGGAGCGCGAGCTGGCGAGCGCCATCACCGGCACGCCGCTCGAGCTCGAGCCCGGCGTGCATCATTTCCGGGCCGAGCTTGCGGGCTTTCCGCCGCAGCAGACCAGCTACATTCTGCAGGCCGGTGACAAGGCCCGCGTGGTCGGCTTCGCGTTCGTCTCGCCGCAGGCAACGCCGCCGCCCGCCGCGGTTCCCCCACCCGCTGCTGCGCCGGCAGCGCGGGACGTCCCGGAGTCGCGCCCCGTGCCAACACTGACCTACGTCCTGGGCGGCACCGCGCTGGCCGCGGTGATCAGTGGCGGCGTGCTGGGCGCGATGGCGCTCTCCGAGCGCGACGAGCGTGAGGCGAGCTGCGCGCCCCTGTGCACCCCGCAGGAGCTCGACCGGGTGAGCAATCTCGCGCTGGCAACCGATGTCTCGTTCGTGGTGGCGGCGCTGGCCGGGGGAGCGGCCGTCTATACCTACCTGACGCGGCCGAGCGTCGGTAACCCGCCGAGCGTTGCGCCCTCGCTACTCGGCGTGCGCTTGGGACAGGCCGGCTGGAGCGTGTCGACGGGAGGCAGATTTTGAGCAAGGTTCGCGCAGGCAGTGCCTGGACGGCGCTACTGGTCTGGCAGCTCGCCTTCGGCTGCTCGCTGGTCGTCGATCACGCCGCGCTCGACAGCGGCTGCCAGGCGGGTAGCAAGGCCTGCGCAGTGACGCCCGGCGTGATGGGCTGCGTCAGCAGCAGCGATACCGAGTTCGGTTGCGGACGCGAGTCGTGCGTGCCGTGCACGCTGCCACAAGCCATCGAGGTGTGTGGCGCCGATGCTGACTGCGCCGTCGGCACTTGCGAGGCCAACTACGAGAACTGCGATTCGCGGTCCGACAACGGCTGCGAAGTGAAACTGGCTACCAGCTACGCCAACTGCGGCAGTTGCGACATCAACTGCGACGACGCGGTGCGCAGCATGCCGAAGGCGAGCAGCGCCGTTTGTCTCGGCGGGCGCTGCCAGGTCGGCGAGTGTCAGGGTGACTGGGTGGACTGCGACGGCGCCGCCTCGAACGGCTGCGAAACGCTGTTCGACGCTGACAACTGCTGGCGCTGCGACGACTGCCCGGGCGGCACCACCTGCAACGAGCAGACGCGACTCTGCGAATAGTTAGCGTGAGCCGCTGCCTTCAGTCGCAGTCGGTGCCGCCCGTCGGCAGCGCACCCTGCTCGAGCCAGCCTAGCAGCGTCTGCTTTTCGCTCGCGCTGAGCGGCTCCACCGGCGGCATCACGTCGGGCCCCAGGAAATCCGGCGGCATGTAGTCCGCGCTGACGACCTCTTGCATCCTGATCCAGCGCGGCTTGCCGGACGCGACGACCTGCGTGTCCTGGTAGGTCATCAGGGGAAAGCCGGCGCCGTTGGCGCCCGGCGTCCCGAAGTGACAGCGCTGACACTTGGCCTCCAGCACCGCCTCCGCCTGGCACCAGCTGACCGCCGCTGCATCATCAGGTGGCTCGTCGTCGCCTCCGCAGCCGCTCACCGGGGCCAGCGTCACGGCTCCGAGTAGCAACAGCCGCAACGCCTTCCCGACGACCGCTAAGCGCATCCAAGGGAGATATTACCGCGGGCTGAAACCAGCAAGGCCCATTTGCCCTGCCCTGGCTCAGAAGGTCAGGCCGTCCCCGAGCATGAACGGGGGGCATGTTCACGCCATTCCAGTTGCTCAGGACCGCCCAGTTGCGGTGGCGGAAACCAACCTTCAATCGGCCTGAAGCAGGCCGATTGGCCAAAATCCGCCTGACGGGCCGTTGACGAGGCCCCCCCGGGACCCCACGCTCTGCTCGTGCCCGCCCTCGTCTGCCGCTGTCACGTCGCATGAGCACCTTCTTCGGGATCTCGGCGCTGGCCTGGCTGGTGGTGGTCTGTGGCGCCTTGCTGCGCTCGCGCGCTTACGCCATCTTCCGAGGCGTCACGCTCGGTCTGCAGGTGCTGTTCGCCAGCGCGCTGGTCTCGCGCTTCGAGAGCGTGCTGCCGCTGTTCTGCTACCTGCACGCGACGGTCTTCGTGCACTCGCTCGGCTTGGTCCGGCCCCGCATGCGCTCGCTACCGTACCGGGTGCTCGTCAGCATCCCCTCGGCGTTCTTCGGCGCTGGCACGTTGCTGGCGCTGCCGTGGGTGCTGCTGGGCGCCTTCGGTGTCCAGCTACCGCTGGTGTTTCTGCCCTATGCGGCTGCCGCCATCGGCGTGTTCCAATCGCTCTGGTCACGCGAGGAGACGCGGCACGTCGTGGTGGCCGACGCCCAAGTAGTGCCCGAGCTGTCGCGGCACCGGACCGGCGAGCTGCGCGTCGAGCGCCCGCTGCGCATCGTGCAGATCACCGACCCTCACCTGGGGCCGTTCATGTCGGTCGAGCGCCTGGCCCGCATCTGCCAGCGCGCCGTAGAAAAAGAACCGGACCTGGTGCTGCTGACCGGCGACTTCCTGACCATGGAGTCGCAAGCCGATGCGAGCCTTTTGACTCAGGCGCTCGCGCCGCTCGGACAGCTGCCAGGCCGTGTTTTTGCCTGTTTTGGCAACCACGACCACGAGGCGCCGGCCATCGTGAGGAGCGCACTGTCCGACAACGGCGTCACGCTGCTGGTCGACGAAGGCGTCATCGCCGACACCCCGGCCGGCCGCGTCCAGCTGGTCGGCATGGACTTCGTGTGGCGCGATCGCAAGCAGCATCTGGCGCGCGTCTGCGCCGAGCACCCGCGACAGCCGGGAGCACTGCGGCTCGTGCTGCTGCACGATCCGGGCGCGTTCGTACACTTGCCCGAAGGCGAAGCCGATCTGGCGCTATCGGGTCACACCCACGGCGGTCAAGTCGGGCTGGTCAGCCTGGGCTTGCCTTACACCATGATGCGCGCGTTCGTCAGGATGCCCGACCACGGATTCTGGGCGCGCGGCACCGATCGCCTCTACGTCCATCGTGGTACCGGGCACTACGGCTTTCCGCTACGGCTGGGCGTCCCCGCCGAAGAGAGCGTGCTGGCGGTGCACTGGCCTTTGGCTCAAGGTTCGACCTGAGTGACCGGCTCCGGCGGCGAGTCCGGCATGGGCTGCAGGAAGAACGGCGAATCTCCCAGCGCCAGGCTGTCTCGCAGCTGCTGCTCGCTGAGCGCTGCGGAGTAGATCCGAAATTCCAGGAACGTGCCGCCAAAGCGGGTATCGGCCACGAACTGGGAACGACCCAGCCAGTTGTTCACGTCGTTGATCGCCGATAGCGGTTGGTCGAACAGCGCGCGCCCCTTCTCCTCCGCGTCCAGGTACATCACCAACTGCTGCGCATTCGCGTCGACCACGACCGCGAGGTGCACCAAGGTGTCCGTCGGAAAGGCCGTCTCCGCGCTGGCCTGAATCTCGGCCGGGATCATGGTGTTCAGGTAGGCCGTACGAAATTCCGCCGGGGCGAAGAACAGATAGCTCTCGCCGCCTGCGCGCACATCCTCGCCGGCCGTGCTGACGCCGAAATCGAAGATGCGCTCCCAAAATTGGTCGCTGCCGGGAGTGTCCCAGACCAGCCAGGCTTCAAAGGTCGCGCTGCGGAGCTGGCTGACGATACCATCGGGCAAGTCCACGTACTGCTCGTCGGGCCCCTCGCGCAGCAATTGAAGCTGCCCGGTGCCGGCGAGCTCGCGGTTGACGATCACCCCGTCGCCGTCGGGGCCGCCCACGTCGTCCACCGCCACGCTGCCAATTCCGTCGAAGGCGTAGCGATGCTCCAGCGCCGCCTTGAGCGGCACGCAGCGCTCTTCGGGCACGCCGCAACCGCACTCACCTGGATAGACCTTGGCCGCGTCCTCCAGACAATCGTCGGAGACCACCTCGAGCTGGGTCGCGCCCCCGCAGCCGGCGAGCAGCCCCAGACCGAGCAGAATCAGCGAGCTTCGCATCGGGCGACCCGCCCGTATTGAAGCACAAGCGTGCGCCTCGTGGCGGCTACGTTACTGGCCGGCGGCGTGGGCCATGTTTTCCGGCGGGACGCCCCAGGCGATGCTTCGGCAATCAGCCTCGAGCGGGGACCGGCGCTGCGGAGGCGGGCGCGTACGCCGGAATACCGCCAAATTGGCGCAAAGCTGCCGCGTCCGGCGTGGGCTCGCCCGCGGCGTCGCGCAGGGTCAACCGCCAGCTACGCAGCGCTCCCGGCTCTCGGCGCAGCACCCACACCGAGAACAGGGTGGGACGCCCAGCGCGCGGCACCACGTCGCAGCGCTCGCGCACCACCAAGCCCGCCGCCAGGCCCGAGCCCTGGGCGCGCTGGTCGGCGCGAGCATCGCCGCACAGCACCAGCGCGCCGCGCTCGTCGAGCAAGCGCGCGCCGGCCTCCACGTAGGCCTCGATGCCGCCCCGGTACTCGACGCGGGCGCGAGCGCGCTGCTCGTCCTCTGCGTCAAGCGCCGCGTGAGTCGGAAAGTACGGCGGCGTGCCGGTAACGAGCTCGAAGCGCTCGCCAGGTTCCGAGCTGGCAAAAGGCTCGCGCAGATCAGCATGAACGATGCGCACCCGCTTGGCGAAGCCGGAGCGGGCCACGTTGCGGCCCAGCAGCGCGAACGACATCGGCTGCGCCTCGACGCCGAGCAGCTCGGCGTGAGGCAGCTTCCAGGCGAGTTGCAGCAGCACCGAGCCCAGGCCGCAGCCTAGGTCGAGCACCCGCCGCGCCTGCGGCGCCGCCTGGTAGGCCACGTAGGCCGTCGCCACGTCGTCGGAGGAGAAGCGGTGCCCCTTGGCGCGCTGGTAGACGCGCACGTCGCGCGTCAACAGATCGTCGGTCAGCGGCCCGAGCACGGGATCGACGAGCGCGATCTTACGCGCCATCGCCAGCCAGCACCTGCGCGATTTGCTGCCGTAGCGTGTCGAGGTCGTAGTGACCATCGTGCGGCGTGCCGTTGAAAAAGAACGACGGCGTCGAGTGCACGCCATCGACCAGCCCGCGATCGACGTCCCGCTGCACGCGCAGCGCTGCCTGGATGCGGCCGGCGGCCAGCTGCTTCAGCTCTAGCCCCAGCTCGCGCAGCTCTGCGGATGCGACCTCCAGCGACATGCGGCGCTGCGCCATCAAGCGCTGGTGCGCTGCCCAGTACAGTGCCGGCTCGGTGATGGCCTCCATCGCCTCCGACAGCTGCTCCGCATTCTGATGCAGGTGGCGCAGCGGAAAGTGCCGAAACACCAGCGCCATGTCGCGCTCCTCCAGCAGCTGCAGCAGGTGACCGTGCGCGCGGCGCGTGTGCGGGCAGTCGTAGTCCCCGTACTCGACGACCACCAGCGGCGCGTCGAGACGGCCAAGCACGTGATCGGCGTCGGTGGGCGGATGAGATAGGGGCTTCAAGGCTAGTGTTCGACGAGGCGGCTGTTTTTGAGCTCCCAACCGTGGGGCAGCTTGGCGAGGCTTACGGTGCCACGCACGCCTTCGACGTCGTAACGATAGCGCACGGTCGCCTTGTCGCCCTGCACCTCGATTTCGGTCACCACCAGCACGGCGTCCTTCTTCGATTGAGGGCCGGCCACCAGCTTGACCGGCTCGGTGGCCTTGACCAGCTTGAGCGTGCTCGGGAGCCCCTCGCCCGCCAGCTGGAGCGGAAAGCGCCCCGGCTCCCCGAGGTGCAAGTGGGCGTCGAGCTCCGGGTCGTCGACGACCAGCTGCAAAATCGCGTTGATATCCGCGTCGCTCGTCGCGGAGCCAGCGGCGCTGGCCGGCTTCGCGTCGTCATCGGCCGGGGCGGCCGCGCCGGGAGCCGCCTCCGGTGCTCCTTCCGCCGCGCGCTCGCCCGCCGCTTCGGTCTCGGGGCTGGCGGCAGGCTCGGCCGGCCCGCCACACGCAACCAGAACGCACCAAGGCGCCAGCGCAGCCATCCGGGTAGCCATGGCCCAAGGCTAGCGAGCCTCGCGGGCGGCTACAACGAGCTAGGCAATCAGTGGGTCAATCACGCCCTCGTTCGCCTCGTCCGGGTCGCCAAAGTCATCGACCAGGGTGCCGTCGTCTTCAAAATCGGCTGCAAAAGCCAGCACTAAGGGCCAAAAATCGCCCCCGACCATTACCCACCGCCACTGCTGCGCTAGTGGTGGTGGGTAATGGGAGGAGTACACTGCAGCGCGTGAAGCTCACCCGTCGGCAGCTCGTCACGTATTCCCTCGCGGGAGTGGGGGCGGTTGGTGTGTCGGGAGCGCTCGGCTACCGCGAGTGGCTCCGCCGGCGCTACGCGCCGCAAGCGCCGCTGGTAGAGGATCGACCGGGCATGACGGCGAGCGCCGGTGCCAAGGTGAGCGAGCGCCGCCGCCTCGGCCGCACCAACCTGCAGGTGTCGGTGATCGGCATCGGCGCCGGCGGTCTGGAGGGACCCGAGCCCATCGCGCGCGCGGTGGACAAGGGCATGAACTTCATCGACACCGCCATCTGCTACGGCGGCAGCGAGAAGGTGATCGCGCGCGCGCTGCAGCTCAACAAGGGGCTGCGCGAAAAGCTGATCATCGCGACCAAGTGGGACGCCGGTTACAACTGGAAAAAGTCGGAGATCCTGGCGTCGCTCGACGACAGCTTGAAGCGGCTCGGCGTCTCGCACATCGACATCATGCAGCTGCACTGGCTGGGCGGTGGACACAAGGTGCCCGACGACGGCTTCAATCGGCTCGACAACGCGGAGCTGTACCTGGCGATGGAGGAAGCCAAGCGCTCGGGCAAGGTGCGCTTCTTCGGTGCCACCTCGCACGCCGGCGAGCGCAGCAAGATCTTGAAGCACGCGATCGATAAGGGCGCGTTCGACATGCTTTTGATCAAGATGAACGTGCTCGACTACGAGTCTGCCGACATCCCGTCGCTCTTGGCCCACGCCAAGGCCAAGGACGTGGGCGTGGTCGTGATGAAGTCGCAGCCCGCGGGCGATCGAATCCCCAAGAGTTACGAGAAGAGCAAGTACAGCATCTTCCAGGCCAACCTGCGCTGGGTGCTGGAGCACGACGTGGCCTCGGTCGTTCACTCCAAAATCGGCACCGACGCCGCCTATCAGGATCTCGCGGTCGGGGCGGTTCAGGAGCGTTTTGGCGAGCTCGACCGCTCCCTGCTCTACCGCTACGCCAGCGCCCTCAGCCCGGAGTACTGCCGCAGCTGCTCGGATCAACCCTGCGTGTCCGCCTGCCCGGCGGGGATCGCCATTCCGCACGTAGTACAGTTTTTAATGTACGAGCAGCAGTACGGCTGGCACGAGCGTGCCCGCGAGCACTACCGGGAGCTGCCGCTGGCCGAGCGCTGGTCGGAAAGCTGCCTGTCTTGTGCCCGCTGCAACGACAGCTGCCCTTACGGGTTCGACGCAGTCAGCAGCGTGAACGACGCGCATGCGCGCCTCGGCTAGTGTCCTGAGTCGCTGAATTAACATGGGGCTGACTGCCCTTGGACACACAGCGCCAGCTGGTGTCAGTAGGTGCACCCAGACCCGCATCCGTGCTCGCGAGTACGAGTGCAAGTCTACGGCCAGCCTGAACATGCCGACCCCAGGCCTATCTATATCGGAGCTCCGGTCATTTTTGTTGATTCGGCGCTCACTGCCCCGACATGGAGAGAACGATGCTTAAGAAGTCATGGATCATCCAAACCGTCGCCCTTGGCCTGGTGACGGCGGCCGCGCCCTTGGGCGGCTGTTCCTCTGAGGGTCCGCCGCCGAGCTACTCGACCCCCGCGGGAACGCCCGGCGCGAGCGGCTCACCTGGAGCTAGCGGCAGCGGAGGCTCGCCGGGAGCGAGCGGTTCGTCGAATCCGGCCGGTGGCAGTGGCACCCAGGCCGGCAGCGGCACCCAGGGCGGTAGCGCTGGCAGCGGCACCCAGGGCGGCAGCGCTGGCAGCGGCACCCAGGGCGGCAGCGCTGGCAGCGGCACCCAGGGTGGCTCGGCCGGCAGCGGCAC
>DATDEV010000422.1:0-3496 GCA_036522995.1 Polyangiaceae bacterium | reverse complement strand
GCGTTCTAGCGCGAGGCAGGGGCGAGGCGTACGTGCCCTGGTTTTGGGGGCTGATCATGCCCATCGTGAAGCACACTCCCGAGCGCCTGTTCCAGCTATTGCCATTCTTGTCTGGCCGCTGAAGCACCCTCCCAGCGCGCTGGACGAGCGCTGCTCGCCACGCCGAACGAGCCCCGCTTGCTTGAGAGAAGTAGGTCGCGTCTCGGGTGAGTGTCGCGGCTGACATGCGGCCTAACATGCCTGCGTGAGATTTATTGTGGACCCTGCCGGCGCGTTTTGCATCACCAGCGACTGACAGATGCCTGTTGCGATCACCGATTCGTGTTATGGAATCGCCGTGAGGCGGAACGAGCGTCAGCTCGGTAGCGGGCTTTTCCGCATTACGCAATCATCAAGGGAGATAGACGATGAACTTGTTAAGGTCTGTGCTTAGCGGCTCTGGTATCGCACTGTTCGGCTTGAGTCTCGTGATGGGAGCCTGTACTGACGAAGAAGACCGACCGGACGACGGCACTGGTACGAGCGGCAAAGGTGGTGGCGGCACCGGCGGTAAGGGCGGCACCGCCGGTACCAGCGGCAGCGCGACGGCAGGTGAGGATGGGATGGGAGGTACTGCGGACGGCGGCGTTGGCGGCGTTGGCGGCGTTGGCGGCGTTGGCGGCGTTGGCGGCGTTGGCGGCGGCGAAGCTGGTGCTGATCCAGGAGGCGCTGGCGGAGGCGGAGCCGGCGGCGAGGGCGGCGTTGCCGGTGCCGGCGGCGGTGGTGAGGGCGGTGGCGGAGCTGGAGCTGGCCCGTAGCTGAGCTCGGCTGCGGGGGAGCGATAGCCGTGCCTGGATGCCGACGAGCTGAAGCCTCGTCGGCATCATTCTTTCTGCACGAGTTGACAGCGGACGACGGCCCGCGGAGGCTTTCCCCGCCCGCGCTCGGCCGGCTAGTCCCCCCCTTCCGGTCGGGCGTCGGGCACTGTTGGCCCTGCTCCGCTGCTTGGTTCAGCGCAGCTCTCGCCCCCCCTGATTACCAGCAAGGAGCGTGCCCTCCCGCGCTGGCTGATTCTGCGCGGTTTCTTGCGAACGCGATCGCGACTGCGATCGCGTTCTGTGATTCGAATCGCAGAGGCAGGCGGGGTCGGGCCGGAGCCTCAGCCCCCATAGCGCTCGAAGTAGCGAGCAAGCTGCTTGGCGGCGGTGCCTCGGTCGGCCTGGACCTGGGTTGCGCTGCGTGACGCCAGCGCCGAGAGCGCCTCGTCGTCAGCGGGCCGCGTCTGCGCCGCCGCGCCGCTCAGGTGGAAAAAAATCAGCGGCTTCAGGTACTTCTCGTTCCATTCCTTCTGATCGTCCCAATTGAGCGGCTCGCGGCCGTGGTCCTCCACGAAGCTCTCGACGGCGCGCGTGGCGATCTCGGCCCAGTTCGCGTGCGCCAGGCCTTGCGCAGGCGCCGCTATCGGCTTGGCCATCGGGCGCAGGGCTCCGCGCTCGAGGGCGCGCTGGCAAATGGCGACGCTGATGCTGGCCGCCGCCGCGCCGCGTGGCAGGCGCTCGATGAAGTTGGTCAGCTCGCGGAAATTGCCTTCCCAGGCGTGTTTCTTGAGAAGCTCGAGCGCCGAAGCCGAGAGCGCGTCGCCCACCGAATGCTCGGTGCCGTCCAGGCGCGTGGTGCGCAGGAAGGTTTCGATGTCGTCCCAACGCACGCGCAGGGGAGGCACGTCGACGACGTGGACCGACAGCCGATACCAGAGGTCGGCGCGGAATGCCCCCGAGCGGGTAGCGTCGCGCAGGTCGCGGTTGGTCGCCGCCACCACCCTCACGTCGGCGCGGCGCGGCTTGCCGTACTGTCCGAGCTGCTCGAACTCGCGCCGGTCCAGGAAACGCAGCAGCATGGGCTGTACCTCGGCCGCAATCTCGCCGATCTCATCGAGGAACAGCGTGCCGCCCTCGGCACGCTCGACCGCGCCAACGATGCGGCGTGACGCACCCGTGAACGAGCCAGGCTCGGCGCCGAACAGCTCGGAGCGCAGCAGGTCCTTGCTAAACATGGCGCAGTTGACGGCCACGAATGCGCCGCTCCGCCCCGAGTGTCGATGAAACACCTCTGCCAGCATCTCTTTGCCGGCGCCCGACGGACCCGTCAGCAGCATGGTGCGCGCCTCGGTTTGGGCGGCCTCGACCACCTCGCGATGGGCGCCCCGGATCGCGCTCGAGGCCAAAATCATGCCCTCCTCTCGCGTTTGCTCTTCGGCCTCCAGCAGCGCGCTCTGACGCGCTACCCAGCGCCAGAGGCGCTCGAGGATCCGCGTCCAGCTGACGTCGGTGGTGCCGAGCGGGACGATATCGAGCGCGGCGCCACTGGCGAGCGGGACGCGGTTGGGAGGTGGCACGGCGTTGTCCATGCGCTCCACGACCGTGACCTGCGCTCGCATGCCTTGCTGGCTGAACCACTCCTCGATTGATTCGCGCAGGGCTCCGGCGAAGTCGGCCTTGCTGTGCCAGACCGGAGCTGCCGGCTCGTCGGTGCCGTCGTGCTCCCGGGCCGAGCGGGCGAGCTGGACGATGGCGTCGCTGCTCGCCGTCCTGACGGAGCACGCGCGCGGCAGCTCGAGCCAGCTGCCGTTGCGACTACCCAAGTCTTCGACGCAAACCTCTCCGTTCTCGGTCCAGGCCAGCAGATGATTGGCCGAGACGCTGGCAGCTTCGAGCGCGAGTAAGCTGAGCGGTTCGCGGGGGGGGGCGCCGAGCTCGCGCAGCAGCGTCGCGTCGGGACTGCGCCCGATGAGCACCGAACCGGCGCCGTCGAGCTCGAGAGTTTGTGCGGATTGCCCGTCAGGGCCCTTCACAGTTAAGCGTGGCACATGGCCTCCGCCGGCATGCTATAGGACTTTTTCGAGGCCAGGGCGGGGCTGTGGCGAGTTTGCTGTGGTTAACTTTTAACCCTGGATTTCCCCTGGAAAATGGCCCTCGGCCGGCGCTCTCGCGGTCGCACGCGCGTAGCACAGCTCGCGGAGCGCCGCGCGCCGGAGCTCCTCGGCGTCTCCGAAGCCGGCGCTGCTCGCAAACGTTTCTAGATCTTTCGGTGGAGCGTCGTGGCCCAAGCGTTCGAAGTACCAGCGCCATAGCTCGGCCTCGTCGACGCGGGCGTCCGCTAGCGACGGCGAAGCCAGGCCAGCCGCGCTCAGCAGCCGCGCCTTCTGCTCGGCGCGCTGCGCGAGATCAGCGTACTGCCCGCTACCTTGCAGGCACGCCTTCAGGTGTGCTCGAGCGAGCGCTTCGCCGAGCGGTTCCGCCCAGCTGGCCCGCGCCAGGTCTTCGAAGAAGCGCGTGAGCGAGGCGTCGTCGAGTTGCTGTGCCTCGCGCCAGCGCTCGAACGCTTGGCGTTCGAGCAGGCCTCGATTGCGCCGAAACGTCTCCACGGCGGTACGCACCGACAGCGCGTCAGGGCGTACACCGGCGCGGCGTGCCGCTTCGAGCGACCAGCCTCGTGCCTCGGCGGTGGCGCGCGCCGC
>DATDEV010000421.1:0-9494 GCA_036522995.1 Polyangiaceae bacterium | reverse complement strand
TCAGGCGGAGTTGTGCGCGCGCGGGGAGGTGTCGCCGGCCGAGCTATGGGACCAATGTGTGGAGCGCATCGCGCTCTTGAATCCGCTCCTCCGCGCGTTGGTCACCACTGCCGTCGCCCCGAGCACAGAGGCGCGAAGCGGACCGCTTTTCGGTGTCCCGTTCGTGATGAAGGATTCCAGTCCGTGGCCCGGGCTCCGCTGGGCGCTCGGCGCGCGTTTGTTTCGCAGCCGAGTGACGTTGCAACAAACCGAGTACGGCAAGCGGCTGGAGCAGGCCGGTCTCGTGTGCGCGGGCAAGACATCGCTCTCGGAGTTTGGGCTTTTGCCGAGCGCCGAGTCGCTGCTCGAAGGCGCAACGCTCAACCCCTGGGATCTGTCCCGTTCGCCGCTCGGCTCATCGGGCGGCAGTGCGGTGGCAGTGGCGTCTGGAATCGTGCCGTTGGCGCACGCCAACGATGCCGGCGGCTCGATTCGGGCGCCCGCATCGGCGTGTGGCCTATTTGGCTTCAAACCGAGCCGCGGGCGCACGGCGGTCGCCAATCGTAGCGGCTCCGAATTCGCCAACATCACTAGTGACCACTGCCTGAGCCGCTCGGTGCGCGACAGCGCGCTGTTCCTTTCGCTAACCGAGGACCGCTCGCTTTCGGCCCCGGTCGGCTTCGTGCGTGAGCCCGCTGCTCGACGATTGCGCATCGGCGCGTGGACGACCACGATGGTCGGCGGTTCGCCCGAGCCAGCGGTGCTTCGCGCCCACGAGGCAGCCATCGCGCTTCTGCTCAGCCTCGGTCATCAGGTCGAGCTTGTGGAAGCGCCGCACTACGAGATGCCAGCGCTCAACGACGCCTCTTATTTGATCGCCGGCGCGGCCGTCGCAAACGTCGTCGAGGCCATCGATCGCACCCGCAGTGAACCGGTGCAGAGCGGCGAGCTCGAGCCGTTCACCTGGTCGTTGGTCGACGGGCTAGGTGCGAGCATTCGCGATCCCGTAGCGGATTCCCTTGCCGTATTCGCGCGAGCGGTCTGCGCTTACAACGAGGCGGCGCGGCCATTCGACGTGATTGTCACCCCGACTGTGGGCGTCGAGTCCGTGCCGCTCGGTTACTTGTCGCCGATCCTGCCACGCCAAACGCTCGTGCCGCGTGCCGCGCGCGTTTTGGGCTACACCCCCATTCACAACATCGCCGGTTGCCCTGCGATGTCCGTCCCTCTGCATTGGTCGGAAGCGGGCCTGCCGATCGGCGCCCATTTCGCGGCTGCACCCGGTCACGACGCCCTATTGCTCGCACTCGCGTACGAGTTGGAACGCGCCCAGCCGTGGGCAGATCGCTGGCCCGCCTACTCGATCCCGATGCTCACTTAGGCCCCAACGCAGTGGGGTGACGCAGAAGCTACGGGAGCTTGCGACCCACGAAACCGATTGGGTCGCGCACGTGCGGCCGGAGGGTGGTCGAGATTGCCTTCGACGGCTTGCAACGAAGCCCCGTGTACCCAGGCGGCTTGGCCTTGCGCTTCGCGCTCGTGCGCCCTTACCGCGAGGACAAGCCGGCCAGCGAGGCCGACACGATAGGCTTCGTGCGCTCTTTGCACGAAAAAACGCCGAGCGGAGAGCGCGACGACGGTTAGAGCACCCAAGCTGCCGGCTCACGGTTCGACCCGACGACGCCGACGACGCGCAGCCCTGGGAATTTATTTTTTCATCGCCGCCGAAGGTTGGCGGGGTCTTTCGACTCAGTGATTCCCGAAAGCGGTCGTGGGTTCCGAGGCGGGGCCCGGCCCACCATCAGGAATTCCTACGATGATCAGACTCCTTACCGTTTCTCCTCGGTTGTCCCGTCACGTGTTTCAAGTCGGCGTGCTCTGCTTGCCGGCCTTCAGCAGCCTGGGCTGCGCCGTTGCGAGCGGCCCTGAAAGCGAGCCCGAGCAGGTTGGTAGCGTCGCGCAGGCGGTAACGCTGCCCTCTGCGACCGAAATCTGCAATCAAGATCCGCGCGTGAACTTGGGCATGGTGCCGCTCGCGGTGTGCGCTGGCGCGCGCTTGTTTTTCGACGAGACCTTCAGCGGCAACGGGCGTACGTGCGGCAGCTGCCACCCGGCCGCCAACAACTACACGATCGATCCGACGTTCCTGGCCAGCTTGCCCGCGACCGATCCGTTGTTCGTGGCGGACAACCCGGCCTTCGACTTGAGTACGCTCGAGACCGCGGACCTTCGCGGAAACTTCACCTTGATCAAGGAAAACGTCGATGGTTTCGACGATATTGCCCACAAATTCGTGGGTCGCGCCGTTTCGCACACGCTGTCGATGTCGCTCTCGTTGACGCGCGATCCGGCTGACGGCACCAGCGCCTCGGTCGTGCAACGCACGGGCTGGGGTGGTGACGGCTCGCCCGGCGACGGCTCGCTGCGCTCGTTCATCGACGGCGCTATCAAGCAGCACTACCCGAAAGACGTCGGTCGCACGCCGGGCACGTCATTTCGCCTGTCCACGAGCCAAGAGAAGGATCAGCTCCAAGCCTTTCAGCTCGCGCTCGGGCGCACGAACGAGCTGAACCTCAACGCGGTCACGCTGACCGACGCGGGGGCTGCCGCGGGCAAGGCAGCGTTCATGGATCCGTTGGTCGGCCGCTGCAACGAGTGCCACAGCAACGCTGGCGCCAACGCGCTGCTCAGCGGTAAGAACCGCAACTTCAACAGTGGCGTCATCAGCGCCCCCACCTCGAACAGTCAGCTCGCCGACGGTCGCTTCATCTTCGACGGCGGCTTCGGTGGTCAGGGCTTGGCGAACCCGAACTTGACCACGATAACGGGGCAGCCCGATGCGTTCGGCGACGGCACGTTCAGCCCACCCCCGCTGGTCGAAGCCGCCGATACCGGCCCTTTCTTCCATACCAACGCCTTCGGCAACCCGACCGATCCAACGAGGGACATCGAAGCCGCCGTCTCGTTCTACGCTGGGAATCTGTTCCTGGATTCGCCGGCGGCCCGCGAGCTGGACGCTCGCTTCGGGGCGCCCGCCAACGTCGGGCCGGTAATCACGCCAATTGGCAGGTTCTTGCGGGTGTTGAACGCTTCGTTCAACCTGGCGATCGCCGAACAACGCATGACCGCTTCGCGTACCCTCAACGTGGCCTACTGGGCCCACCGCGACGACGTGCAGAAGGGCCTGCTCCGTCTCGCCTCCGAAGAGATCCACGACGCCATCCGGGTCCTGGAAAATGGCGCAACCGATCTGCACCCGAGCCAGCGCACGAGCCTGGCCACGGCGCGCACGCTGCTGGCTCAAGCCGTCGCGGCGACGGATCCGGGGGTGCGTCGCGCTCGCACCGACTCGGCCAAGGCATTGGTCACAGGCGCGAAGGCGGCGTTCGGCACCAACATGAACTTTCAGCTCGGGACCGGCAACCTGATGTTCTGAGCGCGGGCGTCCAGCGCCGCTGGGCCGCTTCGCGGCCTTCAGCGGCAATCAGCCGCGAAGCGGCGCTGGGCCACCTGCAGCAAGAGGTCGAGGAGGCGTTCCTCGGCCTCTTCACCCGTGCGGGCGAGGGCGCTCGCACAGCGACGCGGCACGGAGCTGTTGCCCGATGGATCGCGGCCCGTCACCGCGAAGGTCAGCAGGGAATCCATCTCGTCGAAGCACGGGTCCGTACCGGGCGGCGGCGCGAGCCCCGAAACGGCCAACAGCAACTTGCAACCCTCGCTGGTGTCGCAGACCTTGAACTGTCGATAGGTCGCGCGCATGCTCTCACTCGCTAGCGAATCGACCTCGGTGTCGTTCAGGTCATTCCGGGGCGGAATCGAGTGCTTGGCATTCGAAAAGTCGATCAGCGCCGCCTTGTCGGCCACGATGTCTTGCAAGAACGACCGCGCCGGGAAGCCGTTCTTCTTCAGCTCACGCGGTACCGCGAAGCTGTCGGGCGTGTAAACGAACGTGTCGGCGGTTCCGGGAAACGAGATGGTTTCGACCTTGGCGAGCATCTCGGGCTCGAGCTGGGCGAAGCCCCAGTCGCCCGTGATGGTCAGCAATGCCTCGCCGGCGCCCACCTTGCGTAGCGCGTCTTGCCAGCTCACGCCGGCCGTCGTGTCACTGAAACGGCGCAGGTCGCGCAGCACGCTCAGCATTTCGCGCAGCTTCTCGCGAAGGTCCGTGCGTCGCTGCTCACTCGCTCCCTCGAGACCGCCCATCCACAAAGTCTCGTACGCGTCGCGGTCCAGGCTGAGCAGCACGTTCTCGAAAGCGACGATGGTCAGGGGCCATTCGCCCTCGGTGCCGAGGGCCAGCGGCGCGAGCGGCTTGCCGGTGAGGGTGGAGGCTCCCAGCGTCGCGATTAGGCCAAGCTGCCACAGGAGATCGTCCGCTGTCTTCAGCTGCGCGGGCTGGAGCAGCTCGACGCCTTGCTCGCGTGCGCGCTCGGCAAGCGCGTTCCACAGCTCGCGGTTGTAGAAGAGCACGTTCAGGTGGTGAATGCCGACCGGCAGCCCATACAGCTTGCCGTGGCAACTCAGCGGCTCCAGCGCCTTGGGAAAGTAGAGCTCGCTCCAACGATTGCGATCACGCAGGCTATCGAGCGCGCATACGTCGGTGGCTTCGGGCGCTCGATCTCGCACCCAGCGCAGCACGTCGGAGCCGCCGTTGACCTGGAACACGTCCGGCAGCTTTTGGCTCTCGAAGGCGTCGTTGATGTGCCGCTGCACCTCCACGCGCGTGGCGATCTGCTCGTACGAGATCAGGTAGCGGTCGGAATCCACGCGGTCGCGCAGCGTTTTCAATGCCGCTTGCTCACGGTCCGCCCAGAACGTGGCAATGCTGAGCGGCTCATCGCTGAACTCTTCAGGGGGCCTGGCCAAATCGCAGGTGCTGGGCGGGTAGTCGCCCAGCACGAGATCACCCGAGCACCCGAGCAGCCCGAAGGCAGCGCCGGCCAGCAGGACGCGAAGTCGACCCATGGAACGACAACCGCTATAGCGCACGCGTCGGCGGGCTCCCACCTTTGATGTTCGAGCTCGGCCCTCGATCGCGAATGGGTCGAACTACCTGTTCGTCGGCGTCCCGCCGGCCTAGGCTGTGCGTGGATGTTTTGGCTGGGCGGCTTTCCCGCACTCGAAGTGACGACCAACACGCCCGATGCATTGTGCCCACCGATCGAAGAAGCGCGCGCAGCCATCAAGGCTCGCGTTGGCGAAGTACAAGGCGAATATCACGTCGAATTCTCGCTAGTTCGCGGGCTGGAAGGGCAGCAGCGGCTCGAGCTCGTCGTCCGCGAAGCGGAGCAGCCGGTGCTCGAGCGGGTGCTGCCGCTGGACGCCACGGGGTGTCAGGACGCCGCGCAGGCGCTCGCGCTCGTGCTCGAACGCTATTTCGATGCCGTCGAAAAAGGTCCTCAACCTGACTCGAAGCTGGAACCCATTCCAGATAGGCCCAGCGACCAGCCCCCGGCGGCTTCAGCGCGCCCGCCGGTTCGCGACGTGACAAACACGCCCGTTGTCGCGGCGAGGGAAGGTGCCTGGAGATTGCGCGTCGGATTTCTCTACGACTTGGAGCTTGGGCCTGCGCCCAGCTTGGGCGGCGCGCTGTTTCCAGTCGCGCTGCGTGTCCCGGGGCGGCTCGAGCTAGGATTCGCGCTCGATGTCGCGGGCTTTGTGCGGCCGCTCAGCGAGCGCGTGAGAGAGCAGGAAATTAGCGCGTTTACGCTACAGTCCGCGCTCTCCATCCCGCTGGGTTGGCGCTCCGGTTCCTTTTCCACGGCGCTGGCGCCCTGGGCTCAGCTGCGGCTACAGCGTGCCAAGGCGGCGGGGCTCGCGCACGAGCAACCGGCTTACCGCTGGGTGCCTGGGTTCGGTGTGGCTGCCGAGGTGGGTTGCTCCCTCACTCCGTCTTGGAGCTTGGGCTTGGGCTTCGTGGCCGGGGCACAGGCCCCGGGTGAGACGTCGCGTTTTGTCCTACGCCGGGCAGAAGCCGAGCCGAAACCGGTACTGGCTCCAGAGCGTTGGTTCGGTCAAAGCCAACTGACGCTGGGCGTGCGGTTGTAATAAAAGCGACAATCGAAGCCGACGAGCGAAGGTTCGCCACGCACGACGACTCTAGAGGCTTGGAGACCCATGCGCGTTTTGGTAGGCCTGGAGCAGCCGAAAGAGGCCCTCGTTTCGCGCTGCGTGGCGGGCGACGAAGCGGCGTGGGCCTCGCTGTACGCGCGTTATGCTAGCAGCACCGCGAAGTCTTTGCAGCGGCTGGGAGTCGCGCCTGAAGCTCTCGACGACGCCGTACAAGAGGTCTTCCTTCAAGCGTTTCGTTCGCTCGACAAGTTTCGTGGCGAAGCTGCGATCAAGACCTGGCTGTGCCGCTTGGCGGTCACGCAGGCGCGACGCTCGCGGGAGAAGGCTCGCTTGGCCAAGCGCATCCGCCAGCTGCTCGCGCTGGACCTTGCGAGCGAAATGGAGTGGGACGAACACCAGCCCGGTCAGGCCGAGCGCCTGCTCCACGCAGGCCTCAATCAGCTCAGCGCGCTCGAGCGCGAAGCCTTCGTGCTGTACGAGCTGGAGGGCCAAGCGGGCGTCGCGCTCGCCGCGATCTTGGGCTGCCCCGAGGCGACCGTCTATCGAAGGCTGCACGACGCTCGCAAAAAGTTCCAAAGTTTCATCGAGAGGGAGGCGCGTCAATGACGGACGACGAACAAGCTCCGCCTCGGCTCGTGCAGATGCTCGGCCCCGCCGGGGACTGCGTGCGCGACGTGCTCACGCGCGAGCAGCAGGCGTTACGGCCGCCCCCGCGCTTTGCGCTCGTGCGAGAACGCCGTTTACGAAACGTGCAGCGGCAACGTGGGCTCGCGCTGCTGGCTGTGGTTGGCGTGCTGATCGGCGTGCGCGCCTTGCGCTACCAGGAGCCGCTGCCCGATATTCGCGCCGAGTTCCCCGTAAGTTATCCGAACCCCCAGCCATCAGCTGCGGCCGTTTCGACCTTGCCCGCCGAGCGGCCCCGCGAGTCGTCGGCCTTGCCGGTCCGGAATCCCGAAAGTGTGACACCGGCCTCGCCGAGAGCCGTCGCTCCGCGCTCGAGCCGTCCGTCGCTCGCGCGCGCGGACGTGCACGACCCGCCCAGCAGCGCCGTAGCAGCTGGTGCGAGCGACGCTGCGGTCGGGGGCGGAGCCAAGGCGTGCGCGCAGCTGGCGCGCGGTGGCGCGTCCGAGCAGGCGCTCGCTTGCTACGCGCAGCTGGCGCGCGGAACCGGCATGAGCGCCGAGCTGGCGCTCTTCGAGCAAGCACGCCTCGAGGGTAAGGCGCTGCGGCGGCCCGACCGCGCGCTCAACACCATCGACGAATACCGGCGCCGCTTTCCGAGCGGCTCGCTACGCGCCGAGGTCATGCTGGCGCAAATTGACTGGCTTTTGGCGTCCGGCAACTCGCCGCGTGCACTTCAAGTCGTCGACGAAGCGCTAGCTTCAGGCTTGCTGCGCGAGCGCACGCTGGAGCTCGAGCGCCTGCGCACGAAGCTGAGCGCGTCGTCGCGCGAGTGATCGGTGGCTGCGAGGCCGTCGTGGTCTCGTGAACAGCCTGCCGTTACAGCTCGTCTTCGAAATCAGGCGCTGACTATCCCGTGCAAGCGTGTACCGCTGCCGTTGATGACCCGGCCTAGCTAGCGAACCGTCGGCGCAGGACAGAGGAGTTTCACGTCTTCGGCGCGGACTTCCGCGTCTTCCAAACAGTCGCGGTGTCCCTGCGTGTCGAGCGAGTACCAGTGCCGCGCACAGAACGCATCGCGGTAGAGCCCCAGGAAATTCACCAGCTGGTGCCGCGCTTTCCCGGCCACGAAAATGCCTTCGACCTCGCGTGCCACGGTCGCCCAGCGCAGGCCGTCGCCGCCCAAGATGGGGGTGCCCGCCGCGAGCTTGGCCGAGCAATAGGTCGGAACTTTGGCCGTGCTGTAGCCGCCGCCGAGGTAACCTCCGCGCTCGTCCGGCCAATCGCTGCCGTCGCCCGGCTCGAATGTTGCGGCGTCGACCCAGCCCTCGATCACGAGCTCGTAGTCGAGCTGTAGGCGAATCCTCTTCCAGCCTTTCTTCGCCTCCAGCAGGCTAGCGTGTCGATTCGCGAGGTAGCCGGCGCCCTCTCGGGTTGCCTTCACGGTCACGCCCAGCGAAGAAGCCTCCGCTGTCGGGTAGATCTGAAATTCGGTAGCCTCGTAGTACATCGCGCCGTCCTCGTCGCGCATGGGCGTGAGCTTGAGCCGAGTTTCAGGGTCGTCCGTTTCGTCGTCGGCGAGCCCTCGGAGGTGGGGATCTTCGCCTTCGACCACGCCGCCGAGCGCGTCGCACGGCACCTCGAACGGTCCCAGCTGGAGGTCGGGCAGTAGTTGCCCTAACGATTCGGAGCCGTCGGACGCCCGTTCGCGCGCCTGCACGGCTTCGCCGAAACCGACGTACCCTTGACAGTTGGACGTGAGCCCGCGCGCCACCAGATGCAGTGCGACGCCGCGCGCGATCACCACCCTGGGCGACGCTTGCTCGCTTTGCTTCTGCAGGTAGTAAGCGGGAAACATCGTGATCGCGTCGAACCGAAGTGGCTCTTGCACGGTGAGGCGCGTGGGCGCACTAGGGTCGTACGCCAGTACGAAGTCCGCAGGCAGGCCGGTCACGTAGTGATGCACGGGTGGGCCTTGCGCTGCGAGCGCCCAAAGGTGCAACGAACCGCTATTGGCCATGTGCACGACATCGCTCACCGGGGGCGCCCGGGGCGCCGTGACCGGCATGGCGCTCACACAGGGCGCGCTGGTCTTGGTCGGCATCGGAGCACAGGCGGCGAACGCGGACGCAGCCAAGCTCGCGGCGCAAAACTCGAGGCGCGACGGCATCGACCGTCGCCAACGTTTCATTGCTGCGCGCAACGTGTTCATCTCGTTTTCGCCAATGGACGCCTCTGCGTTATCGAGCTTCCACGGTAGCTGTTCGAGGTAGGCTGAACGACATTCGCGAAAGTAGTCTCGGGCAGCGTCGACGCGCCGTGGGCATACCACGGCGGCATCGACTCGACGACCTTGACCGCTTCGCTCTACGCCAGCTGCACCCGGAGCCGTTTGGCTGCGCTGACCATGTTCTGCAGGGCAGGCGTGACCTCTTCCCAGCTGCGGGTCTTGAGCCCGCAGTCCGGGTTCACCCACAGCCGGTGCGGCGGGATCTTCCTGGCCGCCTTGGTCATCAAATCCACGATTTGCTGCTCGCTCGGCACGTTGGGCGAGTGGATGTCGTACACGCCCGGCCCAATATCGTTCGGGTATTCGAAGCGATCGAAGGCGTCGAGGAGCTCCATGTCCGAGCGAGACGTTTCGATCGTGATGACGTCGGCGTCCATGGCCGCGATGGACTCGATGATGTCGTTGAACTCGGAGTAGCACATATGGGTGTGGATCTGCGTCTCGTCGGCCACGCCATTGGCGGCGACGCGGAACGAATCCACGGCCCATTTCAGGTACTCTTGCCACTCCGAGCGACGCAGCGGCAGACCTT
>DATDEV010000420.1:0-2299 GCA_036522995.1 Polyangiaceae bacterium | reverse complement strand
TCGGGGGACTTTACCAAGGTGAAGTCGAAGGTATCGAATTCGAGGCCGGCGCGCGCTCCGACCCAGATCATCACCACGTCCGCGTCGCTGCGGTAGCCAAACACCACCGGCAGCTCGGCGCCGTAGCCGCGCAAGCTATCGAGCTCGATAGCGCGCAGGCCGGCGCTCGCACCGGGCATTGGAGCGTCCGGGGGGGCGTCGCCGGGGCGGGCGAACGCGCCGCTCACGGCAGCTCCCAGGCTGAGCGCCAGCGACGGCCACTCGAAGGCATGGCGCCCGTCCAGCCGTATCCCGCGCCCGGTGTAGGCGAAGCCTGCTTCGTTGTGCCCGCCCAGGCCGGCGCGTGCCGCCACGAACGGCGCTACCCCCGGCGCGACGGCAAACTCGGTCAGCGCGCCTTGCACGAAGGCGTGCTGCTGCGCAGGGGTCGTGGCGCCGCCTGGCAGCGAGCTCGCGCCGTCGACGGCGTCCGTGGCCGTGGCCAGCCCGCCAAGAGCCAGGTGGCCGCTGCTACCCACGGCGAAGGTCACGGCGCTCGCCGGCAAGGTATGCGCGGGATGGAGCAGCGGTGCGCCTCCGCCACAGCCCACCAGCAGCGCTGCCAGCGCTGCCGGCGCCACCTGGCCGCGCGCTCGGCTCACTTGCGAAACCGTGACGGAATCGTATTCGCGTCGGCGCGCTTCTGCAGCTCGCCATCGTCGGGGTGCAGTCGCAGCGCGCGCTCGAGCAAGTCGGCCTCGCCCTCCACGTGGCTGGGGTCGGGCACGCAGCACTCGACCGGGCACACGGCCTGACACGCCTCGTGGTCGTAGAAGCCCACGCACTCGGTGCACAGCTCCGGATCGATGATGTAGATCGAATCACCCTCGGAGATGGCTTCGTTGGGGCACTCCGGCTCGCACGCGCCGCAGTTGATGCAGTCTTTGGTGATGTGGGTGGCCATGGCCGTTGGGCTCGGGGGCGGTCGGTCGAAGTCGTCGGCCCGTGGCCGGCGGTCGAAGTCGTCGGCCGCAGGCCGACTCCGCGCCCGAGTTTCTGTCCGATGCTCGCCCGATAAGCAAGAATTTCAGCGCAGACCGCCGGAACCAGGCCGCTGTCTCGTGGTCCGTTGGGGCTCTGTCGCATGGTCCGTTGGGGCCCCAACCCCAACGGGGGGTCGTTCGGCTGGGATTGGCACAGCGCCTTGCCCGCCTTTCGGCAGTTAATGCTATGGATCCGCCCGCCCATGCCCGGCCTCCCCCAAAAACTGCTGCTGCTGCTGGCTCTGCTCGCGAGCGCGCTGGGCTGCAAACCCCAGATCGGCGACGACTGTTCGATTGCCACCGACTGCTCCGCTGCCGGCGATCGCCTGTGTGACATTACCGCGCCGGGGGGCTACTGCACCGTCTACAACTGCGAGCCTGCCAGCTGCCCGGAAGACGAGTCGCTGTGCGTGCTGTTCGGGGCGCAGCGCTCGTGGGTCTCGCAGTGCGAGGACAAGCAGTCGCCCTCGCCGTACGCGCGCGCCTTCTGCATGGCGACGTGCAAAAAAGACAACGATTGTCGAGACGGCTACGTTTGCCGTGACGTGTCGGTCAAGAACGAGTGGAACGCGCTGCTCATCGACAAGGACCGCGGCAACAAGGCGTGCCTCGTGCCGGTCACCTCGGAGCCCGTGACGGAGCACGACGTGCCGGGCTTCGGTGACGTGTGTCACCCCGAGGCCCCGATGGCAGCGGGCGGCTCGGGCGGCTCTACCTCCAGCGGCGGCACGTCGCCGGCTGGTGAGTCAGGCGCGGGCGGTGAGTCAGGCGCGGGCGGCGCTTCCGGCGCGGGCGGCGCGTCCAGCGCCGGAGCTGCGGCCGAAGGCGGCGTAGCCGGCGCTGGCGGGTAGCACGATGCTCGGCTTTACGCCGCTTCCGCGCACGCTCGAAGCTGCCCTGCGTGACGCCGAGCACGAACGACCGGACGTGAGGTTGGCCTCGCTGTCCGACCTGAAGCGCCACGCTCGCAGCGGCGCCGCCGCTGCGCTCGAAGCCCTGGTCCGGCGCTTGCGGTCCGACCCGGAGCCGCAGGTGCGCGCCGGAGCCGCGCTCGCCATCGCGGACGTCGACGCCCGCGTGCAGCTGCCGGCGTTGGTCGAGGCGGCTTTCGACAAGGAGTCGGGGGTGCGCCAGATGGCGCTGCTTGCGGTGGGTGAGCTCGCCGATCCCACCCACAAGGAGGCGTGTGCCGCCGCCACGCGCGGCCTGGTCGATCCGGTGCCGGCGGTCCGTTACCAGGCCGTGGTCGCGCTGGCGCGGCTGCTCGACATGGGCGC
>DATDEV010000419.1:0-3555 GCA_036522995.1 Polyangiaceae bacterium | reverse complement strand
TTCGTCTGCCACCCACTCGCTCCAGCGCCGGCTCGAGCGACATCACGCGCTCGCGCGTCGTGCCCGCTGATGTGGCGCGCCACCGCGTCGGTGCCGATGCGCTGCCGCGCAGCAGTGTGCCGGTGCGTCCGCCGGCCGATGTACGTCGTGAGCCGACGGTGCAGCCTCCACGCTTCGGTGTCGAGCAGCAGCGCGTGCGTCCGATGCCCCCACCCATGCGCGAATTCATGCGCACGCCCGCTCCTGCTCCGCGCCCCCGAAGGCCCTGATTGGTCAGCACCGTGCCTCTCGTGAAATTGAACGATATGCCGATTTTTTCAGGGCTTTTGCGTGGCTCTCTCCCGATCGTCCTGCTCGCGCTGCTGCTTGCGAGCTGCTACGACAACGCAGGCGGCCCCACCGTCGACGATCCTTACAGCAATGGCTACGGCGGGGGCGCCCCGAGCGGCGCCTGCGGTGAGCTCGAAGAGGCGCTCATCGACACCGATGAAGCGCTCGACGTGGAGCCGGGCGTGGGCGCCGGCGCCTTCATCGAGTACGAGTCGGGCGGAGCTTATCGCATCAGCACCAGCTGCGACGTGGCCGAAGGTGGCCCGTGCACCTGGGACATCCTGGTGACTCCACTCGATGGCGCCAGCATCGCCTCGCTCGCGCCCAGCGGCATCGAGCAGGACGACTCGCTCACGACGGACGGCACGACCGTCCAGCTGCTGGCCACCACCGAGGACGACCTCGACGGTTTCAGCATCCAAACCGAGCCGGGTGCGGCCATCCGTTTCGACGCGCTGCTCGACGGCGGCTGCGCCAATCGCTACCTGTTCTGGGTAGGCGACGGGGCGCTCCACAGCGGCGCCCCGTCCAATCCAATCGATCTCGTGCCCACGTCCGACTAGCTCCCGTCAGCTCGACGACGATCGAGCGGGGCTCGGTCAGGCCTTGGGCTTGCCGTGCTTGGGCAGCTTACCGTCGCTGCGCGCTTGCTTCAGCTCGGGCTGGCTCACCTTGCCGTCTTTGTTCGCGTCGGCGACCTTGATCCGGTCCCAGCGCTCGTTACCCACCTCGGTCTGGGTCAAAAAGCCGTCGCTGTTCTTGTCGGCGGCCTTGAAGCGAGCGCCCTTGCCCTCGCCCTTGCCCTTGCCGCCGTGCTCGCCGCCGCACTGCGGCCTGGCGTCCGAAGTGTCGGCTAGCGCCCAGGCCGAGGTACCGAAGGCGGCCATGGCCAACAGAAATGCGGTGGAGATTCGTTTCGTTGCGTTCATCTGACTTTGCTTCCTTCGCGGCCGATTCGCGGCCTGCTGACCCTACCGACGCCGCTGCCCGCCCGACCCCTACGGCCTCCGGCGACATCCTCCCCCTTGACACTCCCTCAAGCGTGTAAAACCTACGCGCCGAGGAATTCTGTCCATGAGCGCAGTGAGTCATTCTTTTCAAGCCGAAGTGAGTCAGGTCCTGCGTTTGGTGATCCATTCGCTGTACAGCAATCAGGAGATCTTCCTACGCGAGCTGATCTCCAACGCTTCCGATGCGCTCGACAAGCGACGCTTCTCGGCGCTGCAGTCGCCCGAGCTGCTGCCCGAGGGCGAGCAGCTGAAGGTGCGGCTGATTCCCAACAAGGAGCAGGGCACGCTCACCCTCTGGGACAATGGCATCGGCATGACCGAGGCCGAGCTGCAGCAGAGCCTCGGCACCATCGCCTGGTCCGGCTCGCGCGAGTTCCTGAAAAAGCTCGACGGCAAGAGCCCGGATGCCAAGGATTTGCCGCAGCTGATCGGCCAGTTCGGCGTTGGCTTCTACAGCTCGTTCTTGGTGTCCGAGCGCGTCGAGGTGGTGAGCCGCGCCGCCGGCAGCACGCAGGCGCACCGCTGGGAGTCGACGGGTGAAGGCGGCTTCAGCATCGACCAGGCCGAACGCGCCGAGGTCGGCACCAGCATCGTGCTGCACCTGAAGGCCGAGGCCAAGGAGTACCTGGATCCGTATCGCCTGCGCCAGCTGGTGGAGCGTTACTCCGACTACCTGTCGTATCCGATCGAGCTGCTCAAAGCCGGTAGCGAGAGCGAATTCGAGCCCATCAACCGCGGCACCGCGCTGTGGCAGCGCTCGCCCAAGGAAGTCACGGCCGAGCAATACGACGAGCTCTACAAGCACCTGACCCACGACTGGCAGCCGCCGCTCGGCCACCGCCACTTCCGCATCGAGGGCACGCAGCTGTTCACGGGCCTGGTGTACGTGCCGAGCCGGGCGCAGCTGGACCTGTTCGAGCCCGACGCCAAGCACGGCGTGCGCTTGCACGTGCGGCGTGTACTGGTGATGGAAAGCTGCGAAGAGCTCTTGCCCAAGTGGCTGCGCTTCGCACGCGGCGTCGTCGACTCGGAAGACCTGCCGCTCAACGTGTCACGCGAGGTACTGCAGGACTCCAAGCTGGTGCGCGTGATCAGAAAGCAGCTGCAAAATCAGGTGCTGGACCTGCTGGCCGATGTCGCCGCGAACAAGTCCGAAGAGTACGACAAGTTCTGGGCTCAGTTCGGCGCCGTGCTCAAGGAGGGCCTGCACTACGATCCCGAGCTGGGCGAGAAGCTGCACAAGCTGCTGCGCTACGAGAGCGCTGCCAGCGGTAAGTCAATCAGCCTGGATCAGTACCTGGAGGCCGCGCCGCCCGGGCAGCCCGCCATCTACTACGTGACCGCGCCTTCCAGGGCGGTGGCGAGCCAGAGTCCCCACCTCGAGCGCCTGCGCGAGAAGGGCTACGACGTGCTGCTGATGACCGACCACATCGATCCCTTCGCGGTCTCGGCGCTCACCGAGTACGCGGGCAAGCCGGTGGTTTCGGTCACTTCACCCAACCTCAAGCTCGACGAAGGCGACGAGAAGAAGCCGGACGAGGAGCAGAGCAAGGAGCAAGTCGCGCTGATCGACCGCTTCGGTAGCGTGCTCTCCGAGCAGGTCTCGACCGTCAAGGCCTCCACGCGACTGCTCGACTCGCCGGCGTGCCTGATCGTGCCCGAAGGCGGCTTGCCCCCGCAGATCGAGCGCATGCTCCGCGCGCAGGGTCAGAAGGTGCCGAAGGCGTCGCGCATCCTGGAGCTCAACCTGGAGCACCCGCTGCTCAAGAACCTGCAGCGCCTGGAGGAAGCCTCACCCGGCTCCGAAAAGGTGCTGGAGTGGATGCACCTGATCTACGACCAGGCGCTGCTGGCCGAAGGCAGCCCGATCGAAGACCCGGGCGCGTTCGCCAAGCGTCTGACCAAGCTCTTCACCGCCGCCAGCGCCCACGACGCCGCCCAGTAACGGCCCTGTGCGCACCTCCCGGCTCCCTGATTTTTTCACAGGGAGATCGGGAGATCGGGAGTCGTGCGAGATTTTTGGGGCGCCACGCGGGTCGAACGCTCGCGTCGCGCTCGGCAACGGTGGTTCGCTCTGTACGCTGCGCAACGGCGCGACGCGAGTGTCGAACGAACGCAGCGCCCACCTGCTCGCTCGCAGAACTCCCGATCTCCCGATCTCCCTGTGAATCTGGGAGACTTACGAAGCCGTGCGCTGACGTTATTCGTCGCGGCG
>DATDEV010000418.1:0-2409 GCA_036522995.1 Polyangiaceae bacterium | reverse complement strand
CGCCTCTCGGCGAGCGTAATTTCGTCGGTCGGAGTGACGAGCTGCGCACACTGCGCGAGGCCGTGCGCAGCGTGGGCGGAGAGCGCTCGGAGTTCATCTTGTTGGCAGGCGAAGCGGGCATCGGTAAGACGCGGTTGCTGGCCGAGGTGACGCGCGACGCACCGCCGGGCGTCGAGATCCACTGGGGCTTTTGTTCGCCCGTCGAAGGGGCGCCCCCGTTTCTGATCTGGCAGCAGTGCTTTCGTTCGCTGATCAGGCAGCGCACGCTCAAGGCGGTGCTGCGCGCGTTCGGTGACTCAGCCAGTGAAGCTCGCCGGCTCTTGCTCGATGCCGACCGTGGGCTGCAGCAGGACAATCCCGCCTGGGACTCCCCCAGCAAGCGCTTTCGCACCTTCGACGCGATCTCGCACGGGCTGGCCGAGCTGGCGCGCCAGCGCCCGTTGGTGCTCGTGCTCGACGACTTGCAGTTCGCCGATTTCGGCTCACTGATGCTGCTCGAATTCTTGATTCAGCAGCGCACGACCGGCTTGCTGCTACTCGGGGCCACGCGTGATGCCGAGCGATCGCTGGAGCCGGCCCGCGCCGCCGTGCTGGCCGCGATCCGCGCCAGCTGCCGCTCCGAGCTCGTGCTGTCGGGGCTCAGCAGCCAGGAAGTGCAGCAGTTCGTGGCTCAGCGACTGGGAGCGGAGCCACGAGGTTTGGCCGAGTCGCTCCACGCCCGGACGGGGGGCAATCCCTTCTTTCTGACGGTGCTCACGCTGAGCCAGGCGGCGCTATCGCCCGGCGCGCAGCCGCTGCCGACTGCGATAAGGCAGGCGGTCTCACACCGCTTGTCGACGCTGGATGCCGACTGCGTCGCTCTCTTGCGTACGGCATCGGTGTGCGGTCGCGAGCTCGATCGACGCGTGCTGGCTCAGGTCACCAAGCTGCCGCTGGAGCATTGCGCGCGGCTGCTCGACCAGGGCGCGGCAGCGCGCGTCATCGCTGTCACGGCAGGAGGCGACTACCGGTTCGTGCACGACCTGATCCGCGAGGTGCTGTATGCAGAGTTGAGCGCGGCCGAGCGCGCGCAGACGCACTTGGCGGTTGGGCGCGCGCTGGAGACGGCGGCGGAGTACCAACACGCGCGTCACGCCGCGATGCTGGCTCACCATTTCGCCCAGGGCGCGGTGCTGGGTGGCGCGACGCGCGCGCTCGATTTGTCGATTCGCGCCGGCGCCTATGCTTTGCGCAACTTCGCCTACGAAGAAGCCATTCAGCACTTCACGCGCGCCAGCCAGCTGCTCAGTCAGGGCAGCGAGGTCGATCCGGCCACGGAGTGCGCGGTGCTGCTCGATCTGGGACTAGCGCAGATCAGCGCGGGCCAGCGAGAAGCTGGGCAGTCCACGTTGACCCTGGCCGCGACCAAGGCTCGCGAGCACGGCACGACCGAAGACTTGGCCAGCGTCGCCCTCAGTCTATCGCCCGGCCTGTTCGCGATCGAGGTGGGCGGTTACGATCCGGTCCTGGTCGGATTGCTGCGCGAGGCGCTGGAGCAGGTGGGCGACTCCAACCCCAAGCTGCGAGCGCTGCTGCTGGCGCGCCTGGCGCTGGCCCTGTACTGGGCGGACACGTTCGACGAGCGTGTGAGCATTTGCGCCGAAGCCGAGCGCTTGAGCGGTGCGCTCGACGCCGAGGAGGTACGAGCGGCGGTCATGACCGCGCAGGCCTTGGCGCTGTCGCGGCCGGCCAATCTACCCGAGCGCGCGCAGTTGACGCAGCGAGCGCTCGAGCTGTGTGGGCGCGTCGGTGATCACCACGGCCTAGTGCTCAACCGCCTGCACCGCGCGTCACTGCTGCTGGAGGCT
Source organism: Polyangiaceae bacterium (assembly GCA_036522995.1). Lineage (GTDB taxonomy): Bacteria > Myxococcota_A > Polyangia > Polyangiales > Polyangiaceae > PMG-095. The sequence continues at coordinate 562 of DATDEV010000418.1, read as the reverse complement.
GGCGATCTGGCCGCCGCCGACTTCGAGGCCGACGCGTTCCGCAAGCTGGCCGAAGAAGTGCAGCAGCCACAAGCGCTGTGGATTGCGCGCGCGCTGCAGTCTTGTCGCCTGCTCCTGGACGGTCGCCTGGCCGCAGTCGAAGCCATCGCCGCCGATTGTTTGCAGACCGGTCAGCGTGTGCGGGATCACAACGCGCTGCAGACGTTCGGCGTGCATTTGACCTTGGTGCGCATCGAGCAAGGGCGGGGCAGGGAAGTGCTCGAGGCGCTGCGAAACTATGCGGTGACCTACCCGCGTACCGTGGCGTGGCGGGCCTTTTATGCCTTCGCGCTCAGTCGCAGCGGAGAGCCGGAGAAGTGCGCGGCCGAGTATGCCAGCACCAAAGCCAACGGCTTTGCTCAGCCCGACGACTTGCTGTGGCCGCTGTCCATGGCAGGTCTGGCCGAGGTCTGTCATACGCAAGGCGACGCCGAAGGAGCGCGCGTGCTGTACGAGCGCTTCGCGCCGTTCGCCAATCGCTCGGTGGTCATCGGCTTCGGCGTCGGCTGCTGGGGATCGGTGG
>DATDEV010000417.1:0-5865 GCA_036522995.1 Polyangiaceae bacterium | reverse complement strand
GAACAGGTAGTCGGCGCGCTCGTGCCCACACACCGAGCAGGCAACGTAGTCGGTTCGATCGCGCGACGCGCGCACGTTGGGCGTCGGGGCGAAGCGAAAGTTCGGGGCGCCTTGAGCCGACATGCGATGCCGATTCATACTATCGCGCAACGCGGCGGTGGACTACTCGTTGCGCGTGACGGCGACGCCGCTTCCGTATGGCCTCAGCGGCCGCGAGCAAGCGCAGCGCTATTTCGACTGGATCGTGGGGCTTTTCGGCGCGGCCTTGAGCGGTCACGTCCTCGATCACGGTGCCGGCACCGGTGCGCTCAGCGCGCGGCTTTCCGAGCGCTGCGAGCGCGTCGTCGCGCTCGAGCCGGAGCTACGGCTGTTCGAGCAGCTACAGGAGCGCTTTCGGGCGCAGCCCGGCGTCAGCTGCATGCATGGCACGATCGAGACGTACCTGGCTCGAGCCGGCGCTGGCTCGCTCGACGCGGTGCTGTCTTCGAACGTCCTCGAGCACCTACCAAACGACGTCGATTGCATGCGTTTGATTCGGGAGAGCTTGCGACCCGGCGGCGCCTTCGCTGTCTACGTGCCGGCGCGGGCGGAGCTGTTCGGAACGCTCGACGAGAGCGTGGGCCACCTCAGGCGCTATTCGCGAGGCCTGCTACGCGAGCGGCTCGAGCAAGCAGGTTTTTTCGTACAGTGGGTGCGCTATGCCAACCTGGCCGGGGCCCTGCCGTGGTGGGTGACCGGGCGCGTGCTCAAGCGCCCTTCCATCCCTGGCTCGCGGCTGGGGCTATTCGATCGCCTGGTGCTGCCCATCTCGACGCGCATCGAAGCGCTCTGCCCCGTGCCCTACGGGCTCAACGTAGCAGCGCTGGCACGGCGCCTGTAGGCAGCCCAGGCGCCCAGAAGCGCGAGCGTGAGACCGAGCGCCCATAGCCCAGTGTGCAGCCCGCGAGGTCGAAAGACGAAGCTCAAGCGCTCGCTCGGAGCTGTCAGGCGCGTTGAAATCGCGTTCTCGAAGGGCTCGCTCGCTCGGCCGTTCACGCGCCAGCCCGGGTCGAAGTTCTGATTCAGAATCACCCGCTCCCCCGCCCGGACGCCCTGCACCTCGACCTCCACGCGGCTGGGCGAGAAGGCGACGATCTGCGCGGTTCCGACGCCCGAGGCGGTGTAGGCCTCGCCACGATAGCGAGGCGACTCATTGCCCCACGCGCCCATCCCGATCGGTCTGCTGTCGGCCGCTTGGGGCGCCCAGATATTCAGGCTCGCGTGCAGCGTGCACTGCAGAACGCCCACTCCCGCCAGCATCGCCGGCAAGGCCTCGGGTGCGTAATCGCGACGCCTGTACTGGAGCGGGGGCGGCGGCCGCTCGTACTGCACGAACTCCCGTGCCGCGGCTACAGCGCGCGGCTTCATCCAGAAGGCGTGCTCGAGGGGGAAGCTGGCCTCACGACCGATGTCCACCGCCAGCAGCAGGCAGCCAGCCAGCAAGGCAAGCTCGAGCCGTAGCTGCCCGCCGGGGCCCCACGCCAGGCGCCGCACTGCCTGCTCCAGGCTGCGTCCCACTACAGCCGCCAGCGTCACGCCGAGCAGCAAGAGCGCCGGGTAGAGCCAACGCGTCGGCACGTGCTGCGAGTCGAACACCGGCAGCCGGTGCAGCAGCGTCCAGGGTGCCAGGTCATGGAACGCGCCGAAACCGAGCAGCAGCGCGAGCAGACCACTGAAGCGCAGCGCGAGCTCGCGGCGCGGCGCCGGCCAGCCCAGGCCTAGCGCCAACATCAGCGCCGGCACCACACCGATGTACATGCCGTACTCGTGCCAGCCCCAGCGCGGAGTCGCCGCGGGCCGCGAGCCGGGGGTTTGCTCGCGCGCCGTGAGCGCTTGCCACAGCACATCCAGGCCGATGGCCTCCGTGGAGGGCACGAGGCGAGGGCGTTCTCCGAAGTCGAGCGCGACCGCGAACAGCTTCGGCGCCGCCAGACCCACCGCGCACAGCGCCAGCAGCACGAGCCGGGTGGCGGGGCGCCAGCTGCGGTCGCTAACGACGCGCGCGCAGGCGTACGCCCCTAGCAGCAGCGCGGTGTGCGGCAGCGGATAGATCCCGCCCGAGTACACCAAAAGCGCAAGCGCCCCGCCGCCCGCAACCAGCCAGCGCAGACGAACCCGCTCGCCCGCCAGCAGCCCTTCGTAGGCCCAGAACGCCCAGGGCAGGTAGCAGTACTGCAAGTGCCACAGGTGCCCGGTAGCGGCCTGTAGCGCGAAGCGACCGTTGGTCACGAACAGCAGACACGCCAGCGTGCGCGCCGGCACACTACGGGTGAAGCGCCCCGCCAGCAGCCAGGTGCCGAGCGAGGCGATCAGCACCGTGCCGTAGAGCTCGACGCGCAGGGCATGGCGCAGCTCCAGCAGCAGGTACGCCGGTAAGAAAGGCGACACCAGGTTGGTCGCGCCCTGCACGTTGCCCCATTCGGAGTAGCCGCCACAGGCATACGGCATCCACAGCGGAAGCTGCCCGTACTGCAGCAGCGCCTTCACGGTCAGCAGCCGGTGCGCGCTCATCTCGTCCCAGTCGTGCCCGCCGTAAGTCGACAGGTCGCGCAGCACCGGTGACAGCGCAATCGCGGCGCAGAGCAGCACGCAGCCAAACCCGAGCAACTCGACGAGGAGCGCGTTCGGCTCGAGCCCGAGCCCCAGCCACGAACGCAACGGGAGCGGTTGGGGCTCGGGCCCCAACCGCCAACGCGACAGCCGCCGCCCGAGCTTTTGACGCAACTGCGAGCCCAGCAATGCGCGCTACCTTACATCACGCCGGGCCCCGGAGTATGAAGGCGACAGGGTCCTTTGGCACACCCCTACGGCACATGAGCGCGACGAAGCCGGGCATCATTCTGGATCGAGACGGCACGCTGATCGACGTGGTCCGCGACGAGGAGACCGGTGTCGTCTCGGTGGCCTGGTCGCCGTCGCAGCTGCGCTTCTTACCGGGCGTGCTGGAGGGGCTGGCGCTGCTCAAGTCGGCCGGCTTCTCCTTCGCCATCGCCACCAATCAGCCCGGACCGGCCAAGGGTCAATTCAGCCAGGACGCAGTGCATCGGACGCACCACGCGCTCGTGGCAGCCTTGGCCGAGGCCGGCATTGCCATCACCAGCATCGAGGTCTGCTGGCACCACCCGCTCGGCAGCCCGCACGGCTTGGCCGAGCTGAAAGCGGACTGCGATTGCCGCAAGCCCAAGCCAGGGCTCTTGCTGCGCGCGATCGAGAACGGCGGCTTCGATCCGGCCGAGACCTGGATGATCGGCGACAGCCCGACCGACGTGGAGGCCGCCCAGCGCGCCCACGTGCGCTCGGCGCTGGTATTCGCGCAGAACCGCTGCGAGCTGTGCCCCTTGCGTAGCGGCTCGCCGCTCGTGCCGGACGTGACGGGCACTCGTTTCGACGACGTCGCCCGACGCATCGCCCACAGCGGCACGCTGCTGTCCTGAGGAAGCCCGCGCCTTCAGCGCTCGGCAGCGGCGGGCGCGCTCGTGCGGGCCCGCTCGAGGTAGGCGTTGAGCTCGCTGAGCAGGGCCGGACCGCGCGCATCCTGCAGCGGATCGAGCGGGCGCTGCTCGGCGGGATCGACGCTCAAGTCGAACAGCGAATACTGGCGCCCTTGCTCGACGTAGATGAGCTTCAGCGGAAACTTCAGCAGCGCCGCCTGATAGGCGTGGCCGTCGTCGACCGAGAAGCTCTCGAAGACGAAGCCATCCGGATCCTCCTCCGGTAGGCGCGAGTGGTGTAGCAGCGGGGTCAGGCTGCGACCGCGCAGCTGATCGAAGCTCTGCCGATCACCGAGAATCCGCGCCAGCGTGGGCGCGAGATCGGTGAACGTTACCGCTTGCTGGATGCGCTTGCCCGCTACGCCTGGCACACGCAGCAAGGCCGCGGGGCGCATTTGCGGGTCATGCAAGTTCGAGCCATGCCAGCGCTCGCCGTGCTCGCCGAAGGCTTCGCCGTGGTCGCCGCTCACCAGCAGCACCGTGCTGTCCCAAAGCTCGAGCCGGCGCAGCGCGCCAATCAACCGCCCCAGCTGGTGGTCAACGTGCCAGATCTCGGCGTCGTAGCGGGCGCGTTCGTCGGTGCCGAAGCGCGGCGCGTCGGGCGGCTGCTCGTAGCTGTAGTGCGGCTCGAACAGATGCAACCATAGCAAGAAGGGGCGGGGCGCCTGCTCGACGTAGGCGATGGCCTTATCGACCTGCTCGGTCGCAGGAAAGCCCCACATCGTTCCGCCGCGGTAGTCCAGGCGAGTCGAAATATCGTAGCGCCGAAAGCCGCGTTCGAAGCCTGCGTTCTCGCGCGGCGCGAAGGCCGCAAAATCGGTCAGCACCGCGGCCGTATCGTAGCCGCGCGCACTGAGCAGCTCGGGTAGCCATGGCGTCCGGGGCCCGATGCGGCGCATGCGCTGTCCGGGTGCCTGCTCCAGCCAATCGATTTCAGAAGGGGCGTACGAGCTGAACAGCGACGCCAGCGCCAGTCGCGTGAGCGGCGCAGCGCTGTACATGCGCTCGAACACCAGCGCCTCGCTTGCCAGCTTGCGCAGCTCCGGCGTGGTGTCGCGCGCGCTCGAGCTCGCGTTGCCCACGGCAAACGAAACGTGGTCGCGGCGCAGCGTTTCGATGGTGACGACGACGATGTTGAGGTTGAGCGGCGCGCCGTGCGCCGAGGCTCCCCAGCGTGGTCGTTGCGGCCGCGCTGCCTTGCCGCCGTCGCCGGCGATGCAGTTGTTGTCGACGCCGTCGCCGGCGATTTCGGGCGCACCGGGGTTGATGCTTTCGTCGAAGGGGGCGCAGTCGCTGCCGCCAAGGAACTGCGAATAGCCGTCGCGGTCGAAATCGGTGAGGCGCTGCAGCGCGCCTATCAGCAGCGGAGACCAGCCGCCCTGGGCCGCCAGGCGGGGCGCCGCTCCGGCCCCGCTGGCTAGCAGCACGGCCCACGCGACGAGCGCCGCCGCGGCCACGCCCACTCCCCAGCTCCAACCAGCACGGCGCACACGCTCACCTCGGGAGGCGAGCAGCAAGCCGAGCGCTCCGCCCAGCGGCGCCGCCAGAAGTTGCGCATCGAGCTGCGACAGCCCAGCTCGCGCGTGCCACAGCAGCCAGCCGAGCCCGAGCCCGCTCGCCAGCGCTGCGCTCCAGCCCGTTACCACGCGCCGCGCGAGGCCTGGCGTGGCGAGCGCCCGCAGCAGCGCCCAGCCCGCCAGCGCCAGCCCGACCACGCCCGCCAGCGCTGCGCCTGCCACGAGCGCGGCAGCCAGCTCGACATTGCGGAAGCGCGCTGCGGCGCGCGTCCACTCGAACACCCAGAGCAGCAGCCCTGTCGCGAGCAACGCCGCCAGCACGAGCCGCTGTCGCCAGGCGGGCTCACGCCACGAGTCGCTCAGCACGGCCAGCGGGGCTTCCTCGCCGCACAGCGCGCCGAGCAGGGCGGCCAGCACCAGAGCAGTCAACGCGGCGGGCCACGCCCACAGGCCCACGGTCAAAACCAGATCGCGGGCGGCGACCAGCGCGGAGCTGCCGAGCGCCGGGTAGGCGCTGGCCGCGCTTTCGGCCAAAACGGATGCGGACAGCGCCAAGACGGACACCGCGAGCTGGCTCCGCAACGCGCTCTTCGTCACCGATCGATCCCCTACCCACATTTCGCAAAGCTTGCATCACATCTAACTCCTACTCAGCACAGCTTCGTGTCCAGACCGAGGTGACTCCATCGCAATTATTCAACCGGGAGGGAATAGCGAATCTCGAGCTATCTGGCTCACGCTTTGGCATTGTCCGGTGCGGCGCGAATTGATCGCGGCACCTCGCTTCTCACGCCAGCGCTACGTCGCGAGCTGGGTCG
>DATDEV010000416.1:0-2125 GCA_036522995.1 Polyangiaceae bacterium | reverse complement strand
CCACCGCTGCCGGTCGAGCCGGTGGTACCGCCACTGCCGCTGCTTCCGCCTGCACCGCTGCTCGTGCTGCCGGTCGCGTTGGGCTCGGCAGGAGCAGGCGAACAGGCGGCGAAGGCCGAAGCAAACCCCAGGGTCGTTATCGAAAGCAGGAAGCGGAAATGCATGGCGTCAACTCGCGGCAGCCCAGAACTGGGACCGGTTCCGCATTCTACGCGATCTCGCGGCGTTCGCGACGCCTCATCCGCGGAAAAAACCGCTCCACTAGAAAAAACGCGCCGGCTGAACGCGCTCCCTCGAGGGCGAGGGGAAGAAGCTGAAGCCTATTCGCGGTGTCCTGCGCTCAGGAGAGGGCGGCTCTGCGGCAACATCGGGCGGTCAGGGGACGCCCGAATGCAGCACGGGCGCTCCCATGCCGAGTAGTGGGAGGGTGAAACAAGCGGAGTTCGCCGCGGTCAACGGCTGTCACGCTCGACGCGGTCGGGCTCGCTCGTTGCCTGGCTGCGTATGAACCGCGTCGCTAGGGCGCGTAGGGGACGACGGAGTGCTGGCCGCAGGCATCGACCATCACCTTGTCGGCTTGCCACTCCAGCTCCAAAAGGTGCTGGGGTTCTTGGCCGGAGCCGTCGTCGGTCGGCTGGGCCGATGCGCTCAGCGTGCGAATTCCCTCGAAGGTCTTCGAGTCGAGGATCGTGACGTCGATCTTGGTCGAAACCCACTCACAGTGGCCCATCGTCTGCCCGCTCGCCTCGTCCGTCGTGTAGGCGCGGACCAATTGTCGGTACGTGCGCTGGATGTACCAGGGATGCGCGCCCCCGCCGCCAATCACCAGCTCCGCCCCGTCTTCCAACCCGCAAAGCGACATGGCACCCGACGATTGGTTGGGGAAGCCGTAGAGCTTGCCGGCGTTCGCGATCAGCGCGTGATTCCGGTATGTGTTGCCCATCGCCCACAGTTGCCACCCGGCGTCGGGCAGGGGCCCCTTCGCCGCCAATTCCTTGAGCTGATCGGCTTCGTTCGAGCTACCGAACGGCTCGGACGAGAACTTTACGGTGCTCGGTGCCACGGCATCTTCGGCCGCATGGGCGGCTCGCAGCTGCTCGAGCGCGTCGGCGAGCGAGCTCGTTATCTGCGGCTCGAGATCGCTGTCGGTCACGTCGGTGCTGCAGGTCACGCCGCTCGGCAGGCGCCGCGCCGCCTTGACTCGCTTCTTCTCGTCCTCGAAGGCAAGAGCCGCGCTTTCGTCACCGCGCTGGCGCGCGACCAGCGCCAGGTTGTGGAGGATCTGAAGCAACATGGCCGAGCTTGGCGCGGCGTGCCTTGCGGCAGTCAGATCAGCTTCAGCTTCGGGCAACTTGCTCGCACGCAAGCGCCCGTAGCCGCGCTCCGCCAACGCCCGCGGGTCGCGTGGCAGTACCTCCAAGCACTTGGAAAAGTGCCGCTCGGCTTGCTCATAGTCCTTCGCAACCGTCGCCCGTCGTCCGGCGCTTAGCTCGGCCAGGTAGATTTTCGCGGTGCGGAGCCCGGCCGCGTCCAACGGCGCGGCCTTGCGGGCTGGAGCCGGCGCGGCGGGCTTTGCGGCAAGCGTTGCGGCCGGCACCGCGCTCGGTATAGAGGCCGGCGTGGCGATCGAGGCGCTCGCGCTCGGCGTCGCGGGGCCGGCCTTCACTGCAGGCTGCTCTTTGCGGCACCCGCTGCCCAGTGCCACTAGACTCACGATCCAGAGGAGACGGCTCAATGGCGACATGGGGGCATTACATAACCCGCAGCGCTGGCGTTTTGGGCAATTCGCAGCGGCTCATCGACCGTGCCTCGCAAGCCGCTACCCGTTCTCGCGCTACTCGCTGACGGCTCCGAACGACCCGCCGAGCAGGGTCATTGCGACTATTGTCCCCAACGCCCCGGCTTAGAACTCGATGGCCTCGGCGCCGTGCCAGAAGCCGCCCGTCACCTCGAACCGCTGACGCAACAATTCGAGCATGCGCTTTGCGCCGTCGAGCGGTTCACCGGGCGCGTTCGGGCCACCCAAATCGGTCTTGAGCCAACCCGGGTCGAGCGCATTGACCGCAACTTTGCCCTTTAGATCGCCTGCGTACAGGATCGAGAGTCCGTTCAAGGCGAGCTTGCT
>DATDEV010000415.1:0-6752 GCA_036522995.1 Polyangiaceae bacterium | reverse complement strand
GCGCCGCGCGCGTTCACGGCTCGGGCGCGCGAACGCACGCCGCGCGCGCCGCAGCAGGGACGCTCCGGGCCGCACGACGACGTTCGTCGCGCGACCAACGCTCGGTCACTCCTTGGGCTTCGCGTCGCCCGCAGGCGGCGTGTCGGCGTTCGCGTCGGGCTCGACCACCGGCTGGGTGCCGCCCGGACCCTGGCGTAGCCGCGCCGTGAGCGCCGTGGGCATCGTGTCCGAGAGGTTGACCTTCTCGCCACCGGGCTCGGCTTCGATCTTCACGAGTACGGCGGTGATGTTGTCCTCGCCGCCGTGCTCGTTGGCCACCGCGATCAGCTTGCGACAGGCGTCTTCGATGTTCGCGGCCTTCGACACGATTTCGAGGATCTCGGCGTCCTCGATCATGCCGCTCAGACCGTCCGAACAGAGCACGTAGCAGTCGCCGACCGAGGCATCATCGCCCTGCAAATCGACGCTGACGTGCTCCTGCATGCCCAGCGCGCGTGTGATCACGTTCTTCGGCAGCTCGCTCTTCTGCTCCTCCGTGAGCTCGGGCATGGCCATCAGGTAGTCGTTGACTAGCGAATGATCGCGGGTCATCTGCCGAATCTCGCCCGCCCGCACCCGGTAGGCGCGGCTGTCGCCGACGTGACCGATGTACATCTTGCCCTTGCGGCCGCTGAACAACGCGCCGACGACCGTAGTGCCCATGCCGTGGCACTCCCGCGAACGGGAGCTGCGCTCCACGATCTGACGGTTGGCTATCTTGATGCTCGTGAGGAGTCGATTCTCCTCCTCGGACATGCGCGCGTCGAAATGGAAAGGCCAGGTGAAGTCCTCCGCTGCCGTGGCACGGAAGAAGTCGACGATGGCGTCGGTCGCCAGCTTGCTGGCAACGTCGCCAGCCCTGTGCCCGCCCATGCCGTCCGCAACGATGTAAAGCTCGTGGTCCTGAAGGATCGCAAAGCTGTCTTCGTTGTGGTCCCTCTGGAGTCCTACGTCGGTAAGTCCGGCCGCGACAGCGCGCATTTGCCCTCGAAAACAGCCTAGGTCATCACGGTTTCACGGGCCACTCGGCCTGTCAAGCCATCGCACGTTAGGCCTACCGTGCGGCCGCGCATTAGTCAGCCAGGCCGAAGCCTAGATCGCGAGGATCTCTTTCTCTTTGGCTACGATGATCTGGTCAATGCTCTGGCCAGCTTCGGAGACGATTTCTTCGGCCTTCTTCTTGGCGCGGTCGACCTCGTCCTCACTGGCGTCACCACCCTCCTTGAGCTCGGTCAACATGTCCAGCGCCTCGTGGCGCGCCTTGCGGACCGCCACCTTACATTCCTCGCCTGCCTTTTTGGCAACCTTGACCAGATCCTTGCGGCGCTGCTCGCTCAGCGCCGGCACCGGGATGCGGATCAGGTCGCCGTCGACCTGCGGATTTAGGCCCAGATCGCTCTCGCGAATCGCTTTCTCGACCGCCTGCACGACCGACTTGTCCCACGGCTTGACCGTGAGCATGCGCGGCTCGGGCACGCCCACGCTGGCCATCTGCGCGATGGGAGTCTGCTGGCCGTAGTAGTCGACCCGCAGCAGGTCGAGCATGGCGGGGTGCGCCCGGCCGGTGCGCAGCTTGGAAAGCTCGCGCCGCAGCGCCTCTTTGGCCTTCTCGTTCGAAGACTTTAGCTCGCTCAGGATGTCGTCAATCATCTGAACCTCGGGGGTGGGTTCGTATAACACCGCTCGCCGCGAGTATCACGGGCTAGGTGGGCGTGTCGCGGGTTGCTTGGTTTTGGTTTTGCTGGCCCGGGGCGCGCTAGCCCTCGCCGCTGCCGACGCGCTGGCCGATGCGGCTGCCTTCTGCGCGGCCCAAAACGCCGCTTCGGCCTCCTTGAGCTTGCGGGCGTTCTCGGCCTCCACGGAGGCAGCGGCATTGGCGATGCTCTGGCGCACCAGCTCGTCGGCCTCACGCGTGCGCTTCATGACGTAAAATCCCAGCGCCCCGAGCATCAGCGAGGCTCCCACCAGCATGCCCGCGAGCATGCGGCCACGGCTGGGCGTAGTCAGCGCCTGCTCGGCCAGCTCCTGCTCCAGGTCGATGAGCGCGATGCTGGGCTGCAGCGGTCGAAACTCGTAGCGCACGTTCTGGCGTTCGGCCTGGTTCCACTCCTCGAGCCGGATCAGCGCGTCGGCCGCCTCCGCCGCGGTCGTGAAGCGACCGGCGATGTCGCGTGAGCAGCATTTGGCGAACCAGGCATCGAACGCCTTCGGCAGACCTGGTTCGAGCTTGGAGGGCACCGGCAGCGGAGCGGCGCAAACCTTGAGCACGACGTCACCGATGGCGTCGCCCTCGAACGGAACCCGACCGCAAGCTGCGGCGAAAGCGCTGGCTCCGAGTGACCAAATGTCCGAGGCGGCGCTGACCGGCGCGCTCGCGGTCAAGGCCTCGGGGCTCATGTAGTGCGGCGTGCCGAGCACCATGCCGGCCTGCGTCGACGACGCGCCTTGCTCCGCTTCGTCCTGCACCACCTTGGCGATGCCGAAGTCGACCAGCTTGACGCTATAACCGAGCGAGCGCGCGCTAGCGCCCGGTCCATGCGACGCCGCTTCGCTGTCGGTCGCCAGAAAGATATTGTCCGGCTTGAGATCCCGGTGAACGATGTGAGCCTCGTGCGCCGCCGCGAGCGCCCGCGCACTTTGCGCGACGATCTGCACGACCTCGGAGAAAGGCAACTTGCCGCGGCGGCGGATCGAACGCTCGAGCGCCTCGCCCTCCAAGTACTCCATCACGATGTACGGCTGGCCGTTGTCGCTGACGCCGTGGTCGTAAACCGAGACTGCGTGACGACTCTTGATGCGCGCAGCGGCCTTGGCCTCGGTGTCGAAGCGCCGCCGAGCCTCACCGCTGCCCGCCAGCTTGGGATGCACGAATTTGATGGCGACGAGCTGACCGAGTGTGACGTGCCGCCCCGCCCACACCGAGCCCATGCCACCCTGCCCCAGCAAACGCTCCACTCGGTACTTGCCGGCCACCACGGTGCCAGACAGGTCGGGGAGCGGAGACGAAGTCATTCAGGGGAAGCCAAGAGCATAGCCCAAGGCGAACGCCCGTCGACAGGGTGCTTTGATCTATGCTCGCACTCCCACCATGCGCCTCCGCGTTGCGACCTGGAACATTCACAAGGGCATCGGAGGCGTGGATCGGCGCTATCGCCTGGAACGCACGATAGACGTGCTCGCGTCGCTCAAGGCCGACATCGTCCTACTTCAGGAAGTGGCCGAAGGTATGCCCCGCTGCGGGATGGACAACCAGCTGGACGAGCTGTCGGAGGCGCTCGAGCTGCCGCACGTCGCCTTCGGGGCCGAGCACCGCTTTCGAATTGGGGGCTATGGCAATGCCGTCCTCAGCCGCTACCCGCTCACCGACTCGGTGCGCATCGATCTGACGATTGGCAAGCGCAAGCAACGCGGGCTGGTCCAAACGCGGGCCCACGCCAAGCTCGAGCACGGCACGCGCAGCGTGGTGGTGGTCAATCTCCACCTGGGGCTCTCGGGCGCCGAGCGCGCCACCCAGCTCGAACGCTTCCTAGCCAGCCACCCCCTAGCGCACTTGCACCGGGACACGCCGCTGATCGTCGGCGGAGATTTCAACGACGTGTGGGCATCGCTAGGGCAACGTTTCCTGGAGCCGGCGGGCCTTACGCGAGCGGGCAAGCTGCAACCGACGTTTCCCGCTTACTTGCCGCTCCGGCCCCTCGATGGATTGTGGATCCGCGGCGGTCTCGCCGTGATTAACGCGCACCCGGTGCGCACCGGGCTCGCCAGGCAAGCCTCCGACCACCTGCCGATTTTCGCAGAGCTAGAGCTGGCCGCGGCGGGCGAAGACCAGCTCCACCCCTAAGCGTGTCTTGCTGAACGCGTCTTCCGCTCGCGCGGCCGCCGTGGCACGTGGGATCGCGATGGCCCCTTCTCTCACCTCTCGTCCGGAGTGGCAGGCCCTGGCCGCTCACTTCGAGCAGCTCAAGGCGACGCACTTGCGCGAGCTATTCGCGAAAGATCCGTCCCGCGCCGAGCGCTTCAGCGCCGAAGCGGCCGGGCTATGGCTCGACTTTTCCAAGCATCGCATCGACGCCCAAACGCTCGACTCGCTGGTGAAACTGGCCCTGGCCTGCGGGCTGCGCCAGCGCATCGACGCCATGTTCTCCGGCGAAAAGATCAACACGACCGAGGATCGCGCCGTGCTCCACGTGGCGCTGCGCGCGCCCCGGGAGGCCACGATCCTGGTCGACGGCAAGAACGTGGTGCCCGAAGTGCACTCCGTGCTCGACAAGATGGCCGGCTTCGCCGCGCAAGTTCGCAGCGGCGCTTGGCTCGGGCACAGCGGCAAGCGCATCAAGAACGTGGTCAACATCGGTATCGGCGGCTCCGACCTCGGTCCGGCCATGGCCTACGAGGCGCTGCGCGCCTACTCCGATCGTGGGCTGTGCCTGCGTTTCGTATCCAACGTCGACGCCACCGATTTTGCCGAGGCCGTGCAGGGACTGGACGCCGCCGAGACGCTGTTCATCGTCTGCTCCAAGACCTTCACCACCATCGAAACGCTGACCAACGCCAAAACCGCGCGCGGTTGGCTGATCGATCGGCTCGGGAACGAAGCCGCGGTGAGCAAGCATTTCGTGGCCGTATCGACCAACGCCGCCGAGGTGACCAAGTTCGGCATCGACCCCGCCAACATGTTCGAGTTCTGGGATTGGGTCGGAGGTCGCTACAGCTACGCTTCCGCCGTCGGCCTGTCGCTGATGGTCGCGATCGGCGCCGAGCACTACCGCGACATGCTGGCCGGCTTTCACGAGCTCGACGAGCACTTCCGCACTGCCCCCTTCGAGCGGAACTTGCCCGTGATTCTGGGCCTGCTCGGTATCTGGTACGACAACTTCTTCGGCGCCGAGTCGCACGCGGTGCTGCCCTACGACCAGTACCTGGCGCGCTTTCCGGCCTACCTCCAGCAGCTGGATATGGAGAGCAACGGCAAGAGCGTCACGCTGGCTGGCGAGCGCGTCAGCTACCAGACAGGTCCGATCATTTGGGGTCAGCCTGGCACCAACGGTCAGCATGCTTTTTACCAGCTGATCCACCAGGGCACGAAGCTCATCCCCTGCGACTTCATCGGCTTCAGCAAGAGCCTGAACGCGCTCGGCGAGCACCACGACCAGCTGATGGCCAATTTCTTCGCCCAGACCGAGGCGCTGGCCTTCGGCAAGACCGCTGCCGAAGTGAAGGCGGAGGGCGTGGCAGGCTCGCTCGTCACGCACAAGACCTTCGAGGGCAATCGCCCGACCAGCACGCTGCTGGCCGACTCGCTGACGCCCGCCACGCTGGGCAAGCTGGTCGCGCTCTACGAGCACAAGGTGTTCGTGCAGGGTGTGATCTGGGGACTCAACTCGTTCGACCAATGGGGCGTCGAGCTGGGCAAGGTGCTGGCCAAGCGCATCGCGGGCGAGCTGTCCTCGCCGAGCGAGCCCCAGCTCGAGCACGACAGCTCCACCAACGCTCTCATCCGCCGCTACCGCTCCCGCCGCTGACGTGCAGCCCGCTAGCAGGGGCGCTCCGGCTCAGGCCAGGGACTGGCGGACGCTGGCGACCAGGAGCTTGGCGGCCTGCGGATCGAGCTTGCCCGACGGCCAGTCGATGCCGAGCCCCTGCTCATCGCTGGGCTTGGGGATGATGTGGAAATGGACGTGGTCGACGGCTTGGTGAGCGCGCCGACCGTTGTTCTGCAGCACGTTGTATTCGCGCGTGCCGGTGGCTGCCATGAGCGCTCGACACAGGCGCGGCATCACGCGACCGAGCGCTGCCGCTGCGTCGTCCGAGAGCTGATCGAGCGTGACGGCGGGCTCCTTGGGAATGACCAGAGCGTGGCCCGTCGACAGGGGCATGATGTCGAGGAACGCGAGCACGTGCTCATCCTCATACAGATTGTGGCAGGGGATCTCGCCGCGCAGGATCTTGCTGAAGATGGTCTCGGCCATGCGCCGAGCCTAGCCGAGGCCTCGCTGTCCATGCCAACCCGGCCGTCCAACACCCAGCTTGGCGCGATATTTACAGCCCGAGTCCAGCATGCCCCAGCAACCTGAACGGGCCGGGGTGCGGGAGGGCATTAACGTCGGGTCGGTAACAAGTTTTGGCTGCCGACTGCCATTTCCACATGTCAGGCTGTCGCGCAGGAGTCTTAAAAATGCGGGTCCGATTCATCCAGAGCGCCGTCGTCGTCACCACCCTCTCGCTGGCCGGCGCCGCCTCCGCGCACTTCGACTTGAAGGCGCCTCTGCCCTCCACGACTTCGACCAACGGTGGCAAGGGTGCCGCCCCCTGCGGGCCCGACGCTTCATCGGCGGTCATTACCCCGGTGATGGGCGGCAGCCAGATCGCCGTGACGGTCAACGAAACCGTCTATCACCCGGGTCACTACCGGATCGCGCTGTCGATCAATTCGCGGGATGAGATCGACCCCAGCAAGCCAGGGGGGCTCCAGGAGCCGGTGGTCAAGAACATGCAGGGCATGCCGATCATGACCGGCAATTCGGTCAGTGCCGATATCCAGAATCCCCCGGTGTTCCCAGTCTTGGCGGACGGAATCTTCGCGCACACGGCGGAATCGCCCACTGACTTCACCCAGATGATCACGCTGCCGAACGTGAACTGCGACAAGTGCACGTTGCAGGTGATCGAGTTCATGGCGGACCACAGCCCCCCCTACTTCTATCGCCACTGCG
>DATDEV010000414.1:0-5956 GCA_036522995.1 Polyangiaceae bacterium | reverse complement strand
ACCGCCAGCGAGGCATCGGCGCTCAAATCGAGGTCGGTCACCACCCCGGGCAGCGGGATGTCCAAGAACTCGCCCAGGTCCAGGTCGACCACCGTCACGTAGTCCTTACCCAGCCGGCTCACAAACGCGCGCGTGCCGTCGGGGGTCACGCTCACGTCGCGCGGCGCCGTGTCGCTCGCCGGGCTTTCGCTGAGCTCCACCTCGCGTTCGACGCTCGGTCCGCCCTCCGCCAGCAAGTCCACCACGTCTATGCCGCTATCGGTGACGACGTAGATGTAGCGATTGTCGTCATCGACGAACAGCCGCACTGGCCGGTAGCCCACGCTCAGGCGCTTGGAGCTCGGCTGCTGCTCCTGCAGATCGAGCACCGTGATGTCTTGGAAACCTTCGCTCGGATCCGCGCCGGCGATGGTACCCGCGTTGGTCCAGGCGACCGCGAAGCGACCGTCGGGCGTCACGACCCAGGCGTTCGCGCCGGCGTGAAGCGGCAACGTCGTGCCGGCTTGGACGTCACCGTCGTCGTTGGCGCTGAGCAAGGTCGCATCCTCGCTCACGCTGTTGATGACCAGCGCACGAGCGGCCGCGTCAGCGGTGGGGGGCAAGGCGGTCAGGTAGGTGGGACCGGCGCCGGCCAGCGCCGTCTTGACGGCAAAGCTCACGGCATCGATCAAGGCGACGCGCCCCGACGTCGGGTTGGCGGTCCAGACCCAGCGACCGCTCACCACCGGGACCTGGAACGCGAGCTCCTGCTCCTGCTCGGCCGGCGGCATGGGCTGCTGCTGGGTGCCACCGCCGCCGGGAGAGCCCGGGTTGCCCGTGCCCCCAACGGGGCTACCCGACCCGGGGTCGAAACTGGCCGAGTCCTCGCCGCCCATGCTGCTGCACGCGACCGCCAAAGCGATCACGCCGACGCCTGCGAACCAAGGTTTGGCCCCGTGCTGCACCACTAATCCTCGCTCGCGGTGCTGCAAAGGACGCGCCACGCACGGGCGCACGAGGAAATCACGCCGGACTGGGCGCGGGCCAGGTTCGCGTCCTGACATTCATGTCCTGCGTGGCCGTGCCATCCCAAGTGGCACAACGGCAAGCTCTGCAGGCTCGCCGGCGATCGGCAGGAAAAAAGCCGCTCCGGCGGTAAGGGGCTGCCCTACCTACGTCAAGGCGGAGCGCTCGAGGCCACGCGGGCGTCGCCCAGAGCTCGTTTTTCGAAGTAGGTCCGCAGCACCTCGCGCGCCAGTTGCGGGGCCTTGATCTGCCACTCCGGGGTGTTCACTACCAGCGTCGAGATGGCCACTTCCGGCGCGTCTGCTGGGGCAAATCCCACGAACCAGGTGTAAAAGCGGTTCAGCTTGTAGTCGGTCAGGGTGCCGGTCTTGCCGGCCACCGCCACGCCCGGGATGTAGGGCTTGCCCTGCGCGTCGTGAAAGCTCTTGAAGGCCGAGCCGTTGGCAACCGTCTCGCGCATCATGCGTGCAACCTGCACTGCGGTCTCGGGCTTGATGGCGCGGCGCAGCACGCGCGGCTCGCGCTCCTCTTTCCAGAGCTCCTCGCTGCCCCGGCTCACACCGGCAACGATGCGCGGCTCGAGCGTGACGCCGCCGTTGGCGATCGTCTGCGCGATCGAAGCGCCCAGCAGGGGCGACAGCGTGGTGTGCCAAAAGCCTGCCGACGCGCGCGCGAACTCGACGGGCTCCTGCGGGATCTCGATCCTGGGTGCCTCGTTCGGCACTGCGAACGGGATGGGCGCACCGAAGCCGAAGGCGCCGCCCATCTGCGCGACGTCCTCGGGCGTGAGGTGCTTCTGCGCCAGGCGCCCGAAAACCACGTTCAGGCTGCGGCCCATGGCGATGGCCACGGTCGCGCACCACTTGTCACGGCGAGGGTCGTCGACCAGCTCGTCGGGCAAGATGCGGCTCTTGCCGCCGTGGTAGCACTGCTCGCTCTCCGAGGTGAGGCCGCCCTTTTCGACCAGAGCCGCGCCCGTGATCACCTTGAACACGCTGGCGGCGGGTGCTTCGGCGCGCGCGTTGACGTCGAAGGCTTCGCCCTGGTTCACGTAGCTGGCATAGGCGAGTAGCTTGCCCGTCTTCACGTCCATCACGACCACGCCGCCCTCGGGCAGCCGGTACTTCTGCATCTGCGCGCGCGCCACGCGCTGAAGGGCCGGCTCCAGCGTGAGCTCGGCGGTTTGCCCGTCCTTGAGCGGCGCCATCACCCGCTGCGGGCGCAAATCGAGGCGCAGCAAATCCAGGCCGTCCAGCTTGGGCGGCTCTTTGCTCTTGGGTGTCACGCCCACGGCGCTCGAGAGTTTGCGCAGCGGCGCCTCGATCGCGATGCTGCCGCGCACCACCGGCACGAGGGCCGCGATGACGCCCAGTGCCGCGCCGACTCCTATCCATCTGCGCAAGCCTCGCATTGCCCTCCCAAGTAACGAGCCCCGCCCCCCCGGGCCAACAAACCCGCCCCCCGTTATTTAAGTCGGGAATCAACAGGGAGGCGGGGAGGCGGGGAGTTCTTTTGTTGTTCGAGCGGTGCGTTGCCTCGCGGCGACGTGGACGGAGGCGCTCCGCGACTCACGCCGCGCACCCAAAAATTCTCGCTCCCCGCCTCCCCGCCTCCCTGTTGATTCCCAACCGTCAGGTTTGGTTGAGGGGGTTGTCGGGGTCGGGGGGTGGGTCGGAGTGCCAGCCGCGCACGCCGCCCTCGCGCTCGAGCGATTTGCGATCGTCCTCCATCTGGCGCTCGAGCTGGTCGCGCGACGAGATGGCCAGCTTGGTGCGGGCTTCCATGTCCTGCCAGTGCGGCAGGACCGCTTCCATCGACGCCACGTTGTGGCGCCGAAACACGTCGGCGCGCTCCTTGGCTTCGTACACACCAACGCCCAGCACCTCGAGCGCGCGCCGACCGATCATGACCGCGGCCTCGAAGGTCTCGCGCTCCACGATCTCGACGCCCAGCGAACGCAGCTGCTGCCAATGCCCGACGTTGCGCGCGCGCGCCACGATCGCCAGCTGCGGGAAGTGCTCGCGCACGTTCGTCACCAATTTCACGCTATTTTCCACGTCGTCTACCGCCACCACCAGCAGCTTGGCGTGCGCCGCCCCGGCGGCGTGAAGCAGGTCGAGCCGGGTGGCGTCGCCGTAGTAGACTCGGAAATTGAAGCGCTTGAGCAGCGCGATCTGATCGGGATCGTAGTCGAGCACGGTGGCCTGCACGCCGCTCGCGAACAGCAAACGACCGACGATCTGCCCAAAGCGGCCGAAGCCGGCGATGATCACCGGCGCGTGCTGGTCGATGATCTCCTCGGCTTCCGGCTGGCTGCCTTGCTGGCGGCTCAGGATAAGCTTATCGTGCAAGATCATCAGCACGGGCGTGAGCGCCATCGATAGCGCGACCGCCAACGTGAGTAGCGCGTCCCAATCACCCGGCAGCAGCCGCGCCGAGCGCGCCACGCCGAACACCACGAACGCGAACTCACCGCCCTGCGCCAAGAGCGCCCCGACCAACCAGCGCTGCTTGTTCGTGATGCCGAGCGGCCCCGCCACCAGCCGCAGCGTGAGCACCTTGAGCAGCTGAAAACCCAGCACCAGGCCCAGCACGAACAGCGGACGCTCGGTCAGCAGCGCGAAGTCCACGCTCATGCCGACGGCGATGAAGAACAGCCCCATCAGTAACCCCTTGAACGGTTCGATGTCGCTCTCGAGCGCGTGGCGGTACTCGGACCCGGCCAGCAGCACGCCGGCCAGAAATGCCCCCAAGCCCATCGACACGCCCACGCCGTTCATGATCTGCGCGATGCCGAGCACCAGCAGCAAGGCGAAGCCGGTGAATACCTCGCGCAGACCAGTATTGGCCAGAATGCGCAGAATGGGCCGCGTCAAGAAGCGCCCGATCACGAACACCGCGCCCACCGCCGACAGCACCTTGAGCGCCCCCATCCAGCCCGGGCCCGCGCTGTCCACGCCGGGCGCCCGCTGGGCGAGCACGGGCACGAGCGCCAACAGTGGGATGGCGGCGATGTCCTGGAACAGCAAGATCGCGAACGACGTTTTGCCCACGGGTGAGGACTGCAGCCCGCGTTCCGCCATCGTTTGTATGGCCACGGCGGTGGACGACAGGCTGAGCGCCAGCCCGACCACCAGCGCGCCCTGCCAGGGCACGCCCAGCGCGAATGCGCCCAGCCCCAGCGGCAGCGCGCAGGCAAAGAGCTGAATCGCGCCCCCGCCGAACACGCTGCGGCGGATCTTCCACAAGTGTGAAGGATCCAGCTCGAGCCCGATCACGAACAGCATCAAGACCACGCCCATTTCGGCGAAGTGCAGGGTGGCTTCCGGATCCGCCACCAGGCGCAGACCGAAGGGCCCGATGATGCAGCCGGCCGCCAGGTAGCCGAGCACCGAGCCCAGCTTGGCGCGACTGGCGAGCGGCACGCAGATCACGGCCGCGGCCAGGTAAATCACCGCGTCGATGACGATCGAATGCTCGCTCATGCAGCGCTCCTCGCTTCGACCAGCAGCGTTTCCAGGCGGCGCCGGTAGTCTCGACCGAGCGCGCGCAGGTCGTCGTCACTCACCCGATGCGCGCCGTGCACGATCAGCGGCGGCTCCCACGACATCTGGCAGAAGCGCGCCGTCTGCTCCACCGGCGGCACGAATTCGTGGAACGGCAGTCGATGCATGCCGCCGGGTCCATAGGCCGACGGCTCACCGCCCGTGGTGGTGACCCACAGGCAGCGCTTGCCGCGCAGCGCATCGCCGCCCTCCCCGTACGCCCAGCCGCGCAGCAGCACCTTGTCGAACCAATGCTTCAGCAGGGCGGGCGGCGAGTACCAGTAAATCGGGTGCTGCCAGATCACGACCTTGGCGCGGGTGAGCGCCGCTTGCTCGGCCGGCACGTCGATGTCGAAACCCGGATAGAGGTCGTAGAGCGAGCGCAGCTCGAGACCATCGAGCCCGCGTACCCCGTCTAGCAAGGCTTGATTGGCGCGCGACCGATCAGGGTACGGGTGGGCGAAGACCAGCAGCAGCATCCCAGCTGCTTAGCCCGACTTCGTTTCGGGCCAAAGGCGGCCTCACGGGATCATCGCGAAACAATAGATGCCGCCGTAGCCGCCGCCGGAGCCCACGATCGGATTGGCGGGATTCGAGCCGCCATTCACCGTGCCCACGCCGGTCACGCCGGCGCCGCAGCCGCCCTCGTCCTGGCCTGAAATCCAGTTGGTGCGGTTCTGAATCGACCAGCAAAAGCCGATGCGAGGCCGCCCCGTCATCTGGTTGTCCCGGCTGCTGCTGGTCCAGTCGAGGCACGTCGACGTGTTGCCGTTGAGCATGCCCATGGCGTTCGAGCCGGTCAGGATGTGGTGGTTATCATCCTCGGGCGCGTTCGGATCCGGCCGGTGATTGGGCGTGCCGGTCTCGTTTGGCAGATCCTCCTTGATCAGGGGATCCGCACCGCTCGGACGATTCTGCAGCAAGCTCTGCAGGTCCATGGCCACCACGCGGCCGAGGCGATCGTACCAAGGCCCAGGGCCGATGCGATCCTTGGCGTGCACCGGACCTTTCGTGGTGCTCAGGAAGGCGTGCCACTGCTTGGCGCCCGAGCCGGGCATCGAAGACTCGGCGATCGTCGTGCAGAGCTTGTCCGCGCCCGTCAAGCCATCGGCAGTGCCGAAACGCAGGTCGCCACCGAAGCCGTCCTGACTGCCGGAGTGCTCGCGCATCGCCTTCATGCTGGTGACGAAGAAGCTGAACTTGTCGAGCGTCTTCGGATCGACGCCGCTGCTGCCGCCGCCTCCGCTACCGGTGCTGCCAGCGCTGCTACCGCCGACTCCACTGCTGCCGCTGCCCGCGGCGCCACCGGTGGTGCTGCTGCCCGCGCTGCCGCCCGCCGTCCCGCCGCTGCCGGTCATGCCGGCCGTGCTAGCGCCACCGCCCACGCCCGGGAACCCACCACTACC
>DATDEV010000413.1:0-9345 GCA_036522995.1 Polyangiaceae bacterium | reverse complement strand
TCTGGCGCAGCTCGCCGAGCCGCACGCTGCGTGCTCCGTCGAGAATGCGCGTCCGGCAGTCGCTGCTGCAGGCGTAGTGGCGCCGCCCGCCGGTGAACAGCACCTGCGCCGCCAGCTCGACCGTAAAGCGCGTCGCGCAGGCATCGCACGGCACCTGTCCGTCCGATCGGCCCTTGTGGCTCGCTTCCAGGCAGCGTTGCGAGCAATAAAAGGCGTACCGCTTGACGGTTTCGCCCGACTCGGCGAGCTCGCTGCGCTCTTCCATCTGATAGCGGAAGTGCAGCTCGAACTCGGTCTTACACACGTCACAGTTACGAGGAATAACCACCATGGATCGCTTCGCTGTTATCGAAGTGATTCTCACGTCGAGCCACCCTGGGCCAAATTTGTGCGAACGCTTTTTCCACTCGCCCACCTCACCGCGCCGTCAGACGCAGCCACCTCACGGTGCACCGCGCCCAGACGCGCGTTGCTAGAGCGTGGCACCCCCCAATCCCGCCCCTTCATCCCCCGCCCATCGGCCAAGCTGCCTTCAAAATCGCATTCTCAGATGCGAGAACTTACCTCTAAAGTGAGCTTGCAGACGTGCGAAAGAATTGACTAATTGCAAGTTCGTGTGCGGCTCACGAAACTCGGCGCGCGGTCGGACGCGACAGCCCGGAACGGGTTGGCGGCTCCCCGCAATGACTACGTGCGCGTATCCAACAAGAATCGCGCGAACCCCAGTTTCCCCGCATTTTGTCGGCGCCGTTGTTGGATACGTGTACGTATTCAACAAGGTTTGGGCGGACCCCATTTATGCCGCGTTCGGGTGACGACTGGTCGCCGTTGTTGGATACGCGCACGTATCCAACAACGCAGGGGCGAAAACCCCGTTCAGGGGCGGGTTGAGGGGGCCTGTTGGATACGTGCACGTAGTGAATCCGGCGGAGCGCGGACGGCTTCGCCCACGCGGACGGCTTCGCCCACGCGGACGGCTTCGCCTACGCAGACGGCTTCGCCTACGCGGACGGCTTCGCCTACGCGGACGGCTTCGCCTACGTGGGCGCTGAGCGTCAGTGGCGGAAGTGGCGGACGCCGGTGAAGATCATGGCGATGCCGGCGTCGTTGGCGGCGCGGATGACGTCGTCGTCCTTCTTGGAGCCGCCGGGTTGGGCGATGGCGGCGATGCCGCGGGCGGCGGCGGTTTTGACGCCGTCGGGGAAGGGGAAGAAGGCGTCGGAGGCGAGGACGGAGCCTTTGGCGCGGTCGCCGGCTTTGTCGCAGGCGACCTGCACGGCGGTGACGCGCGCAGTTTGGCCGCCACCGATGCCGATGGTCTCGTAGATGCCGGGGCTCTTGCCGGGGGCGGCCAGCACGATGGCATTGCTCTTCACGTGCTTGCACACCATCCAACCGAATTCGAGTGCCGAGAGCTCGGCGGCCGTCGGCTGGCGATCGGTCACGACACGGCCCTTGACGACCTCACCCGAGCCGCTGGCATCGCGCTCCTGGATCACGAAGCCGCCGCCCACGCGCTTGAACTGACGCGCTCGATGCGAGGGGCCCAGCCAGCCGCCGGTCGAAAGCAGCCGCAGCGCCTGCTTGGTCCGCAGACGCTCGAGGGCGCCGTCGGCGAAGCCGGGCGCAATGATCGCCTCCAGGAAGGTTTCGGCCAGGATCGCGGCGGTGGCGTCGTCGACCTCGCGATTGAGGGCGATGATACCGCCGAACGCGCTCATGGCGTCGGCGTCGCGGGCTGCGCGGTAAGCGTCGGCCAGGGTGGGGGCGGTGGCGACGCCGCAAGGGTTGGTGTGCTTGACCACGACCGCCGCGGGGTTTTCGAACTCGCGCACCGCGTCGAGCGCGGCCTCGACGTCGACCAAATTGTTGAAGCTGAGCTCTTTCGACCCAGTGCCGACGCTCTCGACCCGACCGAGCGAGCCGAGCGGTGCCTTGCGCTCCTTATAGAAGGCGCCCGACTGGTGGGGGTTCTCGCCGTAGCGGAGCGGGTACGCCTTCTCGAGCACCATCGAATAGAAGCGGGGGTAGCCATCCGCTTCGCCGCGCGCCGAGAGCCAGCCGCTGATGGCGGCGTCGTACGCGGCGGTGTGAGCGAACACCTTGGCCGCGAAGCGTTCGCGCGTCAGGCGGTGAACGTCCCCGTCACGAGCCAGCTCTTCGAGGACCTGCTGGTAGTCGTTGGGATCGCATACGACCGTAACGCGGTCGTGATTCTTGGCGGCCGAGCGCAGCATGCTCGGCCCACCGATGTCGATGTTTTCGATCAGCTCTTCGAAGGGCACGCCCGGCTTGGCCAGCGTTTCTTCGAATGGGTAAAGATTCACGACGACCAGGTCGATCGGCTTGCCGCCGATGCGCTCGAGGTCGGCGTCGTCGACTCCGCTGCGCGACAGCAGCGCACCGTGCACCCGGGGGTGGAGCGTCTTGACGCGGCCGTCCATGACTTCGGGCGAGCCGGTGTAGCTTTCGACGGTGTCGACAGGGATGCCGGCGGCGGAGAGCGCCTTGTAGGTTCCGCCCGTGGAGAGCAGCTCGACCCCGCGACGGGTCAGGGCGCGGGCCAGCTCGATGAGGCCAGTCTTATCGGAAACAGAAAGCAGGGCGCGGCGAATGGGCATGAATCCCCTCCGGGTAGACAAGCAGGCCGGTGGCGTCAACGCCCGCGCGACTCGCCCTAGAAAGCGGCCGGGGTCGCGGCTACGATGCCCGAAGATGATAGCCCGGGCTCGCCACTTCACTCGGTCTCCCTGGGGGCGCACTGGCCTTCTGCTGCTGACCTCCTTGCTGCCGGTTTACCTCAGCTGCACCAGCGACCAGGACACCGAGCCCTTCGTTCCGGCGCTGCCGGGCGCCACCCAACCCGTCGCCAGCGGGTCCTTGCTCTCGGAGGGCGAGGCTTGCGAGCGCCTGCTCGAGGCCGCCACCAGCGCCTATGCCGAGCACGGCTGCGAGCTCGAGCACGCCGAGTGCCCGGACTTCATTCGTTCGGCGGGAGCCAGTGGCTGCTACGAGTACCAGGAAGAGAGCGTAGAAGAGTGCGAGAGCAGCTACGCGGCGGCTACTTCCTGTAGCAACTTGGCGCCGTGCTTCGTGACGGCGATCGAGAACACCAGCCTGCCGGAGTGCGAGCTGGTAGCCGTACCGGGCGAGGGCGGCGCGCCTGGCTCCGCAGGTGGTGCGCCCGGCTCTGACGGCGGCACGCCTGGCTCTGACGGCGGCACGCCTGGCAGCTCCGGTGCTTCAACACAGATGGGCGGTGCGAGCGGCGGACAGCCGGTCGTCGTTGGCGGCGCCGGCGGCGCGGCGCCCTAGCTGAAGGGCGCGCTCAGCCGACGGCTTTGCGATAGAGCTGTGCGTAGCGACGCGCGACCCGCTCCCACGACACGTCGACGCGCATGACGCGCCGACGCAGGCGGGCGTGTCCGGGCGAGCCATAGGCCGAAAACGCGCGCGCAGCGGCGCCGACCAGGCTCGGGGCATCCGCGGCATCGAACAAGAAGCCGGTTCCGGTTTCGAGCTCGGCGTCGCAATCGACCAGCGCGTCGAGCTGGGCGCCTTGGCCCAGCGCAATCGGCACGGCGCCGTAGCGCTGCGCCGCCTGGAGCGAGGCCGGGGTGAGGGCGCGCGCGTCGAGGCAGAGTGCAAAATCGGCCGCCGAGATGGCCCGTCGGCGCGCGCTGTCCGAGGCGTCCTTGAGCCGCGCCAGGTCCGACGGGTATTCGCTGGCCAGTCGATCCAGCGCGGCGGCCATCGTGGGCGGCACGCAGGCGACGACCGCAATATCGTTCTTGAGCAGCGCCGGCAGCGCTTCGAGCAGCAGCTCCGCTTCGCGCTCCGAGGTGGCGAGCGCGAACAGCAGCGGGCGGTCGAGCTCCAGCTCGAGCTGCAGCTCGCTCAGCACGACCGACTTGCAGCGACCCTTGTTGGAGGCGTCCTCGGCGTCGTAGCGCGACGGGATGGCCGTGTCGGTGGCCGGGTTGAACAGGGCGTAGTCGAGGCCCGCGCCGACGCAGGTCGGCGCGCGCTCACCCACCTGAGTGGGCGCCAGCGCTCCCGAGACGTGCGGGCTGCCCAGGTCCCTGGCGGCGTCCTCGGAGCCGGCGACGACCAGCTGGGCATTGGAAAGGCCTAGCTCCAGCAGCGATACGGCGTCGCCGATCAGGCCGCGCAGGCCTGGAAACGCGCTGTGCGCGCCGCTCGCGAAGTGGCCCACGCGCGCCGTGTCGAGCACGGTGAGCAGGCACGGCAGCCGTACCGGTGACGCGCTGAGCAGGGCCGGGAGGGCCGCGGTCGGTGCGTCGAAGGCGTGCACGACCTCGAACGGCTTGCCCTGCTCCGCACGCTGCTGGGCGAGCGCCGCAGCGCCGCGGCAGAGCACCGCAAAGCGCGCCAGGTTGTCGGAGTAACCCTCGCCCTCGCCGAACACCGTGGGGCGGTCGAAGAGCGGCGGATCGTCGAACAGTGCCAGCTCCACGCCGGAGGCGAGCTGGCCGTCCAGCACCGTCAGGTCGGTGCCGCCGATCGAAAGCGGGGTGAGGCGGCGCGCCATCAGCAGGCCACCCGCCTCGAAGCCGGGGTGGCGAGGCAGGGCCAGCGTGACCCGGTGGCCCAGCTGGCGGAGCGCCTTGCTCAGGCCCGCGACCACGTCTCCGACCTCGCTGCCGCGCGCGTAGGGCGAAAGCTCTGCCGACACCATCAAAATATCCATGACGGGGCCGCTAGTACCACAGCTCCCGACCCGCGGAGCCCCAAGTGCTATATAGGGGCCCGAAAATGGACGAGCTGGTCGAAAAAGCCAAGGTTTTGCACGAGGCGCTGCCCTACATCCAGCGCTTCCACCAGCGCACCTTCGTGGTGAAGTACGGCGGGCACGCCATGGTCGACGAGGCCCTCAAGGAGAGCTTCGCCCGCGACGTGTGCCTGCTGCGCTATGTGGGCATCCGAGTGGTGGTGGTGCACGGCGGCGGGCCGCAGATCAACAGCATGCTCGAGCGCGTGGGCATCAAGAGTACCTTCAGCAGCGGTTTGCGCGTGACCGATGACGCCACCATGGACGTGGTCGAGATGGTGCTGGGCGGAGCGGTCAACCAGGAGATCGTGGGGCTCATCTGCCAGCACGGCGGCCGCGCCGTAGGCCTCTCCGGCAAGGATGACCAGTTCATGCGCGGCAAACGCCAGGAGCTGGTGAAGACCAAGGACGCGAGCGGCAACGAGGTGATGGTGGACCTGGGGCGGGTCGGCGAGGTGTCGAGCGTCGACGCCAAGATCGTCGAGCAGCTGATCGCCAGCGGCTTCATTCCGGTGATCGCGCCGATCGCGGTCGATCGCGAAGGGCATTCGCTCAACGTCAACGCCGACACGGCCGCCGGCGCCATCGCGGGCGCGCTGAACGCCGCCAAGCTGGTGCTGATGACCGACGTGGAGGGCGTGAAGACGGCCACCGGCGAGCGCCTGAGCTCACTCGACGCGCACGAAGCCGAGCGCCTGATCGAAGGCGCCGTGATCACCGGCGGCATGATCCCCAAGGTGCGCTGCGCGCTCGACGCCGTGTCGGGCGGTGTCGAAAAGGTGCACATCATCGACGGCCGGCGTCGCCACGCGCTGCTGCTCGAGATCTTCACGGATCTGGGCGTCGGCACCGAGATTCATCGTGCCAAGGTGCGCGCCTGAGCGCCGGCTCGGCGACTGAGCCGCCTTTTGCCGCATGAAGCCGCGCGAAACGCCGCCCAGTGAGCCCCCGCCAGTACGGCCGTCCGGCGTTCACGAAGAAGCGATCCTGAAGATCTACCGGGTGCCGGCCGAATGCGCCGGCATGCGCCTGGACGTCTTCATGCGCACGCAGCTGCGCAACACCAGCCGTACCCGGGCGCGCGCCATCATCGAGCAGAGCGCGCACGCGGCCGATGGTCGCGCGCTGCGCGCCAACGATCGCGTGAAGGCCGACGAGCGCATCGCGCTCTGGCGCGAGCCCTTCGAGGAGCTCGACGAGGTGCCGCTGCCGGTGCTGTTCGAGGACGAGCACCTGATGGTGATCGACAAGCCGCCGCTCGTCACCGTGCACCCGACCGCGCGTTATCACAAGAACACGGTGATCGAGCGGCTGCGCAAGTCGCGCCCCGGCGAGTTCTTGGCGCTGATCCACCGCATCGACCGCGAAACCAGCGGCGTTTTGATGCTGGCCAAATCGATCGAGAGCGAGCGAGCTTTCAAACGTTTGCTCGAAGAGCGCTCGCTGGGTGGCGAAGACACGGTGAAGAAGACCTACGTGGCGGTGACGCACGGCGTGCCCGACGTGGCGCTGTGCGACCTGCCGGTCGAGCTCGACACCGAAAACTCGCTGCGCGTGAAGATGCGCGTCGCGGAGGCGGGGCAGGGGCTGACCGCGCGCACCGGGATCGAGGTTTTCGCCCGGCGTGGCGACTACGCGCTCTGCCGCATGGCGCTGCACACGGGGAGGCAACATCAGATCCGCGTGCACCTGGCGGCGCTTGGTTGCCCTGTGGTGGGTGACAAACTGTATGGACCAGACGAGCGCATGCTCGCGCGCGCCGCCGACGGCGAGCTCACGGAGGAGGATTTGCTGCTGCTCGAGCATCCGCGGCAGCTGCTGCACGCGGAGCGCTACGATTTCCTGCACCCCATGACCGGTGGTGAGCTGAGGTTGGAGGCGCCATTGCCCCAGGATTTGCGCGAGTTCTGGGAGCAGCGCGCATGATGCGAGCGGTGCTGTGGGCGCTGGGGGCAGCGCTTTTCACGCTGCTGCTGCCCGCGCTGAGCGTGGCGGCACCCGCCTCGCGCACCCTGCAGGCCCCCGTCGGCGGTGCTGCGATCCCGGTCGGAGCGGGCTCGGTGGTGTGCGGGGTGAGCGGCGGCTGGGTGCTCGAAGGCAACGGCACGCAAGTGCGCCCGCCGAGCTCGGACGATGCCGCCGGCAATCACGTGCTGGTCAAGACGGCGCCCAGCTGGACGGCTTGCGGACAAACCAAAGAGCAGCTCACGCTGCTCGCTACGGCGCGCTTCCCGGTGCTCGAGGCGGCGTCGGTCGTCTTCTATGTGGACGAGGGGCGCGTGGAGGCGCGGGGGCGAAGCTTACGCGGCGCGCAGCTGCGCTGGCTCGGCAGCGGTCGCTCGGGGACCGATACGTGCGTCGAGCCGAAGACGGAGGGGGCGGTGCAGAGCTGCAGCTGGGCCGTAGGACGCGACCTTTCTGCGGACCCGACCGCCGATGTGCTGCGGATTTTGCCGGCATTTGCCGAGCTCGGGGAGGGCCGGCAGCTGTTCGATGCGCAGGGTCAGGCGCTGCCGGTCGACGGCGTGGCGCTGGTGGCGGGTCGCATCGTGCTGGGTCGGCTGCTCGCCGCTGACACGCAGATCGATTTGTCGCAGGGCCGCACCGAGCTTGCGTTGCTTCATCCGGAAGCGGTGGCGGGCGCCGATTGCGGCGTCCTCGAATGCCAGCTCGTCGGCAAGAAGCTGCTGGTGACCAGCACCGCGCCCGTGAGCGTGGCCGAGGTGAAGCTGCGCCTCGCTCCGCGCGTCGTGCTGCAGCGCCGGGCCGCGCTCGACCCCACGCCGAGCTTCAAGCTGCAGGTGCTGCACTGCACGATGACTTTGGTTTCGGGCGAGCCCGTGCGCCGCAACGACGCCGCCAAGCTGGTGGTGAAGCTCGAGCGGCGCTGCCTGGTGGCGAGCGACTCCTATCGCTTCTCGATTGGCGACCGGCCGCTACGGCTACTGGGAAGCGCCCAGACCGAGGCGGGACTGTTCGCGGTGCTGGAGCTCGGCGCCTACGCCCAGGAAAAGCTGGAAATCACGGCCCGGCATCGCGATACCGAGGCGGTGCTGGCAGTGCTGTCCACGCCGACGCGCGACCTCGAGCCAGTGCGGGCGCGCCTGAGCTTGCCAGAGTACCCGCGCATCGATTTCATTCCGACCAATCGCCCGGCGCAGGTGCGCGCGTCGCGCCTGACGGGGCCGGAGCATTGGGAGCTGGTCTCGGTCCCCAACGTCTACACCGCCCACCGCGGCGCCGAGCGTGTCAGCGTGATGGGTGAGCCCGACGCGGAGGGCTTCGTACAGCTGCAGTTCGCGCTGCGCAGTGAGCAGCTACCGGCGGAGCTGGGGCAGGTGGACCTGGCGCTGGTTGCTGATCCCATCCAGCGCCGCATTCGCGAAGCGAACGTGCCGGTAGCGCTGGACGGCGGTAAGGAGCCGCTCGTCGAGTTCAAGTGCGGCCCGCCCGGCAAGGTCGTGATGCTCGCGCCGGGCGACCCGATCAACCTGCCGTTCGGCTGGCGCGATACGTGCCGGCTCACCGTGCACCGCGAGCGTTTGAAACGCGAAAATGGCCGCCAGCGCCTGAACCTGAGCATCGACGTGTTCACGGCCGACGGAGCGACGCGCTCCGAAGGGCACGTGAAGGACACGCTCGACGTCGGCCCTGGCAGCGCGCCGCGCGAGGTCTGGATTCAAGGTGTGCTCTCGTCGTTCGATCGCATCGTGGTGCGGCTGGCTCACGACGCCGATGAAGCGCACTACGTGGAGGGGTCCAAGCTTTTTGCCAGCGGACCCGCCGTGCAATGGTCGGTCATTCTCGGCACCGGCAACGTGCGCCTTTACGCCACCTCGACCATTCCCGCGGGCCTCTATCGCTTCGGCGACGCGGACCACAGCGGCGTGCTGTCGCTCAATTTCGGGGTCATCTCACGCCTGACCTGGCTCACCGACGAAGGCCGCGAAGGCCTGATCGGCCTCGAAGCAGGCGTGATGGTCTTCGGCGTCGGCTCCTCCACCAGCACCACCGGTCACGACCTGACCCAGGTCGGCATCCCCGTCGGCCTCGGCCTCAGCATCCCCATCGCCAACCGCCTGCAACCCACCGAAGCCGCCATCAACCTCCACGGCTGGGTCGAATTCCCCATCTCCGGCGATAGTCACAAACCCGCCTTCATCTTCGGCCCCAGCATCAGCATCGGGAACATCGGGGCGAATCTCTGACCGACTAGAAGTCGCAACGCACCTCGACGGGTGCGCCGCCGTTCGGGAGCTGGACGCGCAGTCGCCCGTCCGGGCTTGCCTGGCGACAGAAGCGGTCGCCCGCGCCCACTTCGTCATCGCGATCCATGTCGATGAAGGGTCGCAGTGAGATGTTGCCACAAGGCATGTTCGGCAGCTGCAGGGCTCGGTCGGATGCTCGGGCCTGCATTTTGGAGAGATCGACGAGCAGGCCTTCCTTGGCAGGCTCGATCGCGACCAGCATCCGGCCGCGGCTGGGCTCGGGCATGCCGCTCACCTGCAATGACAGTGGGCAACCGACGAAATGTGCGAGCAGCACCGAGCCTC
>DATDEV010000412.1:0-5267 GCA_036522995.1 Polyangiaceae bacterium | reverse complement strand
CGAGCTCTGTAATAGGGCTGCGCCCCATTCACGCTCGCACGACTCCCGATCTCCCGACCTAGGAAGCCGCGGTAAGCGCCGAGGCTAGTCGGCAAGTAGTAGTTGCGACACCCACGCCTTTACAAGCGGCTGATGTCGCATAGGCGACTTGCTGTGCGCGAGGGTTCCGCCTCGCTAATTCATTCGGGTTTTCATGTCGCAAACGCGACATGCGACGGCGCCTCAATAGGCCCTTCCGACTGCCGTTTCATCCCATCAGGGCGGCGGCCGCCACCATCTCCGACTCCCTGTGAAATCTCAGGGATCTTCGCCACGAGCGAGCAGCACGCAGGCAGCCCAAGACGGCGGTCTCGATTCGGGGCAACCCTAGTCCTGTTCGCGGCACAGCTGCAGCCAGCGTTCCAGCGCCTGGCTGCGGAACTTGCGCTTGTGCAGCACGAAGAAGAACGAGCGCCGAAAGTCGCGCTGCGGCACGTGACAGGCGACCAGCGTCCGGTGCTCGAGCTCGTTTGCGAGCGCCAGACGCGACACGCAGCCCAGCCCGAGCCCGGCCGCGACAGCGCCCTTGATGGCCTCGGTCTGCGAGAGCTCCAGCACGATATCGAGCTGGGGCAACAGGCCGTGTAGCGCGCGCTCGAAGCCTTGCCGCGTGCCCGAGCCGCGCTCGCGCACGATCCACGAGGCCGCTCCTAGGTCCGCATCGGAGAGCGCCTTGTGCTTGGCCAGCTCGTGCTTGGGCGAACAGAACACGCACAGCTCGTCGCCGCGCCAGGGCGTGACCTCGAGCTCGGGATCGGAGAGCTCGCCTTCCACCAGCCCGATGTCGATCTCGAAGCTCTTCACCTTGTGCGTGATCTCGACCGTGTTGGCGATCTCGAGCGTGATGCGCGAGCCTGGCAGCTCGCCCATGAAGCGCGCCATGAGCGGCGCACACAGGTGGTCGCCGATGGTCAGGGTCGCGCCCACGCGCAGCTCGCCGGACAGCTGCCGAGCCAGGCCGAGCTCGAGGCCGCGAGCTTGCTCGCAGAGCGCCTCGGCCTGCGGCCACAGGGCGCGGCCCAGCTCGCTCAGCGCGAGCCGCTTGCCGATGCGCTCGAATAGCCTCACGTCGAACTGCCGCTCCAGGTCAGCCAGGGCGCCGCTGACGGCCGACTGCGACATCGCCAACGCTTCGGCTGCCCGGCTCACGCTCTCGACCCGGGCAATGGCCGTGAAAACCTCGAGTTGTCGCAGCGTGTACCGCATATCGGTAATTCCGATTACAGAGTCCTGAATAACCCGTTTTACCGAATAGCGCCATGGCATTAAGAACGCGCCGTGGGCTCAATCAATCGCGAAACCGTCCTCAGCGTCCGTCACTGGAACGACTCCCTGTTCAGCTTCACCACCACGCGCGACCGCGGTCTGCGCTTCAAGAACGGCCATTTCGTCATGATCGGCCTGGAGGTGG
Organism: Polyangiaceae bacterium; assembly: GCA_036522995.1. Lineage (GTDB taxonomy): Bacteria > Myxococcota_A > Polyangia > Polyangiales > Polyangiaceae > PMG-095. Next base: position 3,817 of record DATDEV010000412.1, on the reverse strand, counting down.
AGGGACGGCCGCTGCTGCGCGCCTACAGCCTGGTCAGCCCCAATTACGAAGAGCACCTGGAGTTTTACAGTATCAAGGTGGCCGACGGCCCGCTCACGTCACGCCTGCAGCACCTCAAGCCGGGCGACGAGATCCTGGTCGGCACCAAGCCGACCGGCACACTGGTGATGAGCACGCTCAAGCCCGGCAAGCGCCTGTACCTGCTGAGCACCGGCACTGGCCTGGCGCCGTTCATGAGCATCATTCGGGATCCGGAGACCTACGAAGCCTTCGAGCACGTGGTCTTGGCGCACGGAGTGCGCGCCGCGGACGAGCTCGGCTATGCCGATTACATCAAGCACGAGCTGCCCGAGCACGAGTACATCGGCGAGCAGGTGCGTGAAAAGCTGCGCTACTACCCGACCGTCACGCGCGAGGCCTTCGAGAACCAGGGCCGGCTCACCGATCTGCTGCGCTCGGGCAAGCTGTGCAGCGATGTCGGACTGCCGGACCTCGATCCCGAGCACGACCGAGTGATGATTTGCGGCAACCCGAGCATGCTCGACGAGCTGGTCGCCGAGCTCGAGGCGCGCGGCTTCCGCGAAGGCTCCAGCCACGAGCCCGGCGACTACGCCATCGAACGCGCCTTCGTCGAGCGCTGAGGCGGATTTCCAGCAGCGCGGGGCGGGCTGAGCTGGCCTTGCCTTGCCATTCCGGCGGCCGTGTGCCAACAAGCGGCGGCGCGCGTTTCATGGAAAATCCTCAGCAAATCCTGCAAACGTTTCGGTCCGAGCTGGCGCAGACAGCGGGAGCTGCCGAGCTACGCGAGCTACGCGTCAAGTACCTGGGGAAGAAGAGCGAGCTCAAGGCCGCGCTCAAGAACCTGCGCGAGGTACCGGCCGAGCAACGCGCCGAGGTGGCCAAGCAGTTGAACGAGGCGCAAGCCAGCATCGAAGCCGAGCTGACCGCCAAGGAGCAGACGGCGCAGTCTGCCGAGCTCGAGCGCAAGCTGCGCGCCGAGTGGGTCGACATCGACTTGCCGGGCCTGGCTGGTGAGCGCGGCGCCAAGCACCCGGTGCGCGCGGTAGAGGAGCGCTGCCTGGCCGTGCTACGCCAGCTGGGCTTCGAGGTGGCGAATGGCCCCGAAGTGGAGAGCCCGTTTTACAACTTCGACGCGCTCAACATCCCGCCGCACCATCCGGCGCGCGACATGCAGGATACGTTCTGGGTGCAAGGCGACCTGGTGCTGCGCTCTCACACCAGCACCATCCAGGCGCGCACGCTGGAGAAGCGCCTGCCTTTGCCGCTCAAGTACGCTTCGCCTGGTCGCGTGTACCGAAACGAAGCTGTCGACGCGACGCATCTGGCCATGTTCCACCAGCTCGAGGGCTTTTGGGTCGAGCGCGGCCTGACCTTCGCGCACCTCAAGGGTGTGCTCAGCTTCGTGGCGGGCTCGCTCTACGAGAACCGCAAGTTCCGCTTCAAGCCGAAGTTCTATCCGTACACCGAGCCCTCGATCGGCCTCGACATCGCCTGCTTGAGCTGCGGCGGCGAGGGCTGCGACGCGTGTCACCAGGCGGGCTGGGTCACCATCATCGGCGCCGGCATGATTCACCCGAAGATCATGCAAAATTTCGGCTACACCGAGCCAGGCGTGCGCGGCATTGCCTTCGGTTGGGGCACGACGCGCATGACCAGTCAGTGGCTCGGCTTGAGCCGCGCCAAGAGCCTGTACGAGCCGGACATGAGATTCCTTCGCACGCTGCGCCGGAGGCCGGGATGAAGATCTCCGCCAACGTGCTCAGGCGCTTCTGCGCCGGTACCCCAGCCGAGCCCAAGGCGCTGCGTAAGCTGCTCGACGACCTCGGCATCGAGGTCAAGCGCATGGACGTGCAGGGAGCCGACGCGCACCTCACGCTCGAGCTCTTGGCCAATCGCGGCGACCACCACTGCTATGCGGGTGTGGCGCGCGAGGTAGCCGCGCGCACCAGCTCTGCGCTGCTGCTGCCAGCGGGGCGCGCGCTCGAGGTCGGGGCGCCGCCGCTGCCGTTGCGCGTCGAATCCGACAAGTGCTTGCTGTACGCTGCGACTCCATTGCGGGTCACCGGCCGTCTCCAGAGCTCGCTCGGCAAGGAAGCCGACGAGCTGCTCGGCGCCGCCGGGCTGCTGACCGGCAATGCCGCCATCGACGTCACCAATCTGGTCAACCTGGAGCTTGGCCAGCCCTCGCACGCCTTCGATCGCGCGCGCATTTCGGGCGGCATCACCATTCGCGAGTCGCGACCCGGCGAAAAGGCCTGGCTACTCTTCACGCCCGAGCCGCGCGAGCTGCCGAGCGGCACGCTGGTGATCGCGGACGACGTGAAGGTGCTGGCGATCGCGGGCGTGATCGGCTGCGAGGACTCGAAGATTCAGGACGACACGCGCGAGATCATCCTGGAGTCTGCGGCGTTCGATCCGGTCGCCGTGCGCATCGGTGGTCGTTCACTGGCCACGCACACCGACGCCTCCGCCCGCTTCGAGCGCGGGTCCGATCCGACGCTGGTGACGGTCGCTGCGGCGCGCATCGCTCAGCTGCTGACGGCCGCCGGCGTCGCCGAGGTCACGGGGCCGCTCGGGCTGGTGGGCGCCTGGCAGGATCCGGGGCGCGTGATTGCGCTGCGCGCGAGCGAGCTTTCCAGCTTCCTGGGCCGCCCCTTCGAGGAAGCCGAGATCACGACGCGCCTGCGCGCCTTCGGTTTCGCGCACCAGGGCGGGGGCAGCTTTCGGGTGCCTCCACACCGGCTGTGGGACGTGGAGTCGGAAGAGGACTTGTTCGAGGAGATCGCGCGCTCGGTCGGCTTCAACGAGCTGCCCGAAGGCCTGCCGCCGGTGGGCCTGGGCGCTCGGCCCTCGCGCGAGCAAGTGCTGCTGGGAGTCGCGGAAGAGGTGCTGGTCGCCGGCGGCTTCTACGAGGTCTACACCGACGGCTTCTACTCGCGACAGGTACCCGAGCAGCTGGGGCAGAGCGAAGGCTGCCCGCTGTTTGCCCACGTCGAGACGGTCAACTCGCTCGACAATAGCTTCTCGCTCTTGAAGAACAACTGTCTGGCGCAGGCCGTCCAGGCCGTGGCCGACAACCTGAACGTGAAGGCGCAAGACGTGCGCCTGTTCGAGTGGACCCGCACCTTCCACCCCGATGCCAAGGCAGCCAACGGCGTGTGCCGCGAACGCGACGTGCTGTACGGCATCTGCGCCGGGCGCGAGCGACCCGAAGCTTGGGAAGCAGGCGGGCGACAGGCCGACGTGTTCTTCTTGAAGGGTGTGCTCGAGCAGCTGCAAAGCTCGCTCGATCTGCCCTTCGTGCTCGGGGCGCCCGACGCGAGCTACGCGCTCAGCTCGCTCTTGCATCCGCATCGCTCGCTGTCGATCCGCCAGGGCGGGCAGAGCGTGGGCGTGGTGGGCGAGGTGCTGCCGCAGGTGCTGCAGGCTTTCGGGATCAAATTCGCCAAGGCGAGCTACTTCGAGCTGTCGCGCGAGGCGCTCTTGGCCGAGCCGAGCGGGCGGCCCGCTTTCGTGATGCCGCCGACCATGCCGGACATCGACCGCATGCTGAGCTTCGCAGTACCTGCCGGCATCTCGGTGAGCGAGCTCGTCCCGCTCTTGCGCGCCGCCGCGCCAGCCTGGCTGGAGCGGATCAGCGTGGCCGACGTGTTCGCCGGCAGCGGAGAGCAAGCCACGCGCGCCGTGGCTTTCAGGCTGCTGTTCAACGCCTCCGAGGCGCGCACTCACGAGCAGCTGAACGACGCCTGCACCGCGATGGTGAAGAGCGTCGTTGGTGCGCTGGGCGCGCGCGGCG
>DATDEV010000411.1:0-9730 GCA_036522995.1 Polyangiaceae bacterium | reverse complement strand
GCTCGCTGAATCATGACCAAACCGCAGCACATCCAAGACACCGAAGCGTACGTCGAAGCGATCTTCGGCCCCGGCACGGGCGAGGCTCACGTGCGCTTCCTGGAGCGCATTCAGACCCCGGCCCTGCGCGAGATCATCCATCGCTACCACAGCTTCGAGGCCGACACTTCGCAGCTGTCGCTGCAGGAGAATTACCTGATCGGCATGTGCGTGCTGTGCAGCCAGCGCGACTACGTGGCGGCCTCGCTGTTCGCGAAGACGCTGCTGCACCTGGGCGTCAGCCCCGAGAAGCTGCTGGAGAGCGTGGCTCGGCTGGCGATGTGGGTGGGCGGGTTGCCCGCCGCCGACGCCAGCTTCGCGATTCAGAAAGCCATCCGCGAATACCAGCAGGAGGGGCTGGGCTCGCTGGCAGTCTGGTTTCCCGAGGAGCGCAAGCGATGACGACGGCAAGCTTCGAGGTCACCACGCCCCTGCTGGCGGGCCGCCGAGGCCTGGTGCTCGGCGCGTCGAGCGAAGACAGCGTCGGCTTTCACACGGCAAAGCTGCTGCAGTCGCTGGGCGCCCAGGTGGCGGTCTCGCTACGGCCCCAGCGCAGCGGCTTCATGCCGCGTCTGGTCGAGCTTGGCTTCGTGCCGGTCGAGCTGGACGCCCTGGAGCCGGGCTCCATCGAGCGCGCTGTCGAGCGCGTGGGCACGGTCTTCGGGCAGCTGGATTTTCTGGTGCATACCCTGGTGCACGTGCCCGAGGGCGCGCTGTCGCGCTCCGTGCTCGAGCTGTCAGCGCCGGAGCTCGGCGCGGCGATGGAAGTCGGGGTGCGCTCGCTGCTGGTGGCGACGCGCGCGGCCCTGCCGTTGCTCGAAAAGTCGGACTGCCCGCGCATCGTGACTTTGCTTTCGGGCGGCGCTGACTTCGCCATGCCCAACTACCACGCGGTGGGGCTCACCAAGGCGGCGCTCGGCGCAGCGGTGCGCTACCTCGCCGCCGAGCTCGGCCCCAAGCGCATCCTGTGCAACGCCGTCAATTTCTCGATCCTGGAAACGAGCGCTGCCAGGCGTGTGATCGGCGAAGAGCGTACGCAACAGACCCGTCAGCACTTGAGCAAGCGCTCGATGACTCACAGCGAGCTCGGCTACGACGACGTGACGCGCGCGATCGCGTTCCTGTGCAGCCCGCTGTGCAGTAACCTGACGGGCGAGGCCTTGACCGTCGACGGCGGATTTTCACGCAGCTATTTCTGAAGCGACTGGACACGACCCCTTAACAGCAAAGGAACGCGCAATGAAATTGGGATGGAAGTCATGGATTACGATGCTCGCCAGCTGCTTACTGCTGTGGACCCAAAGCGCGGACGCGCACGGCGGCGGGCGCATCAAGACCGCAGTCGGTGGGTTCACGTCGTCCCAGCAGTTTCCCTGCGACACGCTGTGCACCGGCGGGCCGCTCACCGGCGGACTTACGGGCACGCTCTACTGGCACATGGATCTGATGGAGCCGACCGACGACCCCGACGTGGTCAAGCTCACGGGTGTCAACACCGTCACCACCGCCCAGGGCACGTTCTCCGGCGTGGACATCACGTACTGGAACCTGGTCACCGGTGAGTTCCTCGACATCACCGATGTGAGCAGCGGTACCGGCATCTACGCCAACGTGCGCGGCACGCTGGTGATCAAGGGCGGCTTCGATCCAGTAGCTGGCAACGGCACCAGCAACTACGTCGCCGTGCTCAAGCTCTAGACCGCGGCCCTGAATCGAGAGACTGGCCGCGTGCGCGTCAAGGCGCACGTGGCCGTGCCAGACGACCCGCAAGGATCGTCGGGCACGGTCGTTTGGCTTCAGGCGGCGTCGCCGGCTCGCTTGCGAGCCAGCTCGAGCAGATCCTGGTGCCAGGCGCTGTGCCTGCGCGGCAGCGCGCTGCCGTCGCCGCGGCCCGCGACGCGGACGACGTGACGGTACTCGCGAGCAGCCTCCGTCAGCTGACCCAGCGCCTCGTGGCACACCGCCAGATAGAAGGCCGCCGGCCACAGCTGCGAGTCGAGCAGCGCCGCCGCGCGCAATTCGTGCAGGGCAGCTTCGATGTTACCCTCGAGGTAGAGCGCGATGCCCAAGTACATGTGCGGCTCGGAGCACGTCGTGTCGAGATCGACCGCCAACTGGTATTCGGTGATGGCCGCGCTCAGGTCCGAGCGATCGAGCAGCTCGTGGCCGCGCATGAGCAGCGCTTCGGCGCCGAGCGGACCCGCCGGCACGCGCTGCGGCTGTTCGCGCGCGATGCTGGCAGAGTCGGTGGGCAGCGCTGGCAGCGGCGAGTGCCACAGCGCACGCGGTGCGTGGGGCACGAGCGTGGGGCGCACTGGCGGCTGAGAAGCGCGGGCGGCGCCGGGGTCGACGCGGCGCAGGGCCAGGCGATCGGCAATGTAGGTAGCGTCCAGCTGCGGCGGCACCTCGAACACGACCTCGCTCGCGCCCAGCAGCAAGTGCCCGCCCACCACCAGCGCGTCGCCCAGCTTTTCGACGACGTTGCGGCTGCGCTCGCGTGAAATGTAGATGAGCACGTTGCGGCACAGAATCACGTCCCAGTCGCCGCGCGGCGGCGCATCGAGCAGGTTGTGGCGCTCGAAGCGGGCCACGGCCTTCAAGCGCTCGTGCACGCGAAAGCTGCTGCGCTCGCCGCGCTCGAAGTAGCGCTCGACGTCGCTCACCTCGCGCACCGCCCAGCTGCCGTAGCTACCCAGCTCGGCCCGGCGCAAAGCTGCCGTGTTGATGTCGGTGCCGAGCACTTCGACGCCGCGGCCCGCCTGCTCGGCCAGCATCGCGATCGAGTAGACGTCCTCGCCAGTGGCGCAGCCGGCCACCCAAACCCTGAGCGGCGGACTGGCAGCGGCACGCCTGCCGAGGAGCTCGCTGATGATCGCCAGCTGACCGGGGTCACGCATGAACCAGCTGTGAGTCACGGTGATCGCGTCCAGCAGCACCTGCAGCTCCGGGCTGTGCGGCGCCAGGCGCGCCAAATACTCGTCGAGACTCGGCACACGCAGCTCGGGCAGCCGACGCGCCAGGAACGCATCGAGGCCAGCGTCGATACCACCGCGCGCGACCTCGATCCCCGTATAGCTCTCGAGCAGGACGTTCAGCTCGCTGCGCGCGTTCATCGCAATGTCGGCCTGGGGGGTTGGAGCGACACCCAGGTGCTTACCTCGCGCGAAAGGCCGACGGGGTCCAGAGCGGCGGCGACGGCGCCGGCCTCGATCGCAGCTTTGGGCATGCCGTAAACGGCGCAGCCGATTTCTTCCTGCGCCAGCGTGAGCGCGCCACGCGCCTTCATCTTGAGCAGACCGGCGACGCCGTCGCGGCCCATGCCCGACAGGATCACGCCGCAGGAGCGTGCCCCCACGCGCGCCGCCAAGGATTCGAACAATACGGTGGCGGCTGGCCGGTGACCTTCCAGAGCCGGCCCCGTGTCTACGCCGAGCTGCTTCTCGCTCAGCGCCACCAAATGCCGATCGTCGTCGGCCAGGTAGACGTGACCGGGCTCGAAGCGCAGCACGTGCTTGACGATCACGACTCGCTGCGGGATGCGGCTCTGCAAGAACTCGGCGAACGCCGCCATGAAGCCGTTCGGCAAGTGCTGCACGACCATGATGGCTGCGGCGAAATCGGCGGGGAAACCCGAGAGCAAGCTGACGAGGGGGCGCGGGCCTCCCGCCGACGCCGCCACCCCCACCACCAGCGGACTATTCGAGCCGTCGGGTGGGCACGGCGGGATGGGGGTCGGCAAGCCGGGCGCACCGTCGCGCCGATTGAGCCTGCCCGCGACATGGCGCACCACGCGCACGCGCGCCAGCTCGCGCACCATCGCGCGCAAGCGCGTTTCGGCCTTCTCGTCGCCGAGCGCCGGTTTCTCTGCCAGGTCGAGCGCGCCGCGGCGCACCGCTTCGAACACGGCCTGGCGCCGCACGCCCTCGGGTTGACCGGTAACGATCAGGATCGGCAGCGGGTGGTGCGCCATCACGCGCTCGATCGTCTCCTGGCCACCGGTGCCGGGCATTTGCAAGTCGACCAGCAAGATGTGCGGAGCCGCCTCGTCGATCAGTCGCAGCACTTGGTCGCCGTTGTTGGCTTCGGCCACCACGTCGATGAGCGGATCCTGCTCCAGCGTTTCGCGCAGCTGGTTGCGGCAGATCGCCGAGTCGTCGAGGAGGAGCACGCGGATCGTCATCAGCTGCCTACGTTCACGAAGCGGCGCACCACTTCGAGCAGGCTTTGACTGTGAAACTCGGTCTTGACCAAGTAGGCGTTGGCGCCCAGCCGCGTCGCGCGCTTGCGATCCTCGACCGAGCCGCGCGTGCTCAGCATGACCACGGGTAGGCGCTGGGTGCGGCGTCTGATCTCGGCCAGCAAATCGAAGCCGTTCATGCGGGGCATCTCGACGTCACTTACGACCAGATCGGGCTCGCTCTGAAGGATGCTTTCGAGGGCCGCCGAGCCATCCGCGACCTGCTCGACCAGCAGGCCGGCCGCCGTCAGAATCTCCGTTACCAGCTCGCGCACCACCGGCGAATCGTCAGCCACCAGCACCCGCTGGCGCCGCTGCGTCTCGCGCGGCGCCTGCGGCAAGCTCTGACCGGCGCGGGCACGCAGCGCGCGGCTGACGTAGTCGAGCTCGGGCAGCAGCACGATGCGCCCATCCTCGAGCACGGCGCTGGCGCCGATACCGGTCTGGTGCAGCAGCTTCTCGGTGGGGCGACGGATCAAGTCGCGCTCCCCCACGATGTGCCCCACGCTGGCCGCGAAACGGCGGCCCGAGAGCTCCAGCACGAGCACGAATGCCTCACTCGGGTCGTGAGGTAGGCCCAGCGCGTCACAGAGCGAGCGGAACGGGAGCAGCTCGCCGCCGTGCCGCACGACGGCGTCCGCGCCCGGGGCGGGCAGCGCCTCCTGACTGAGCACGGCGCGCACGACGCGCGCCGGCAAGGCGTAGGGCGCTCCGCTCAGCTCGACCACCAGCAGCTTTTCCTTGGTGATGGCGAAAGGCACGCTGAGCGTGAAATGCGTACCCAGGCCGAGCTGGCTCTCGATGCCGACGCTGCCGCCGAGCGCCTCGATGCGCCGCCGCACCACATCCAGGCCGACGCCCCTGCCGGAAGTGCGCGAGGCCTCGCGCCGCGTCGAAAAGCCGTGCTCGAAGAGCAGCTCGTGGGTGGCCTGCTCGTCGAGCACCTCGGCAGCCTGAGCCGTCAGCACGCCGCGCTCGACCGCCACCCGTCGCACCTGAGCCGGATCGATGCCGGCGCCGTCGTCCTCGACCCGCAGCACCACGCTCGGCCCCGCCGATTCGGCGCTGATACGCAGCCGGGCGAGCGGAGGCTTGTTACCCCGGGCATCGCTCGGCTCGATGCCGTGATCGACGGCGTTCTGCACCAGGTGGAGCAGCGAATCCCAGAGCTGGTCGGCCACGTCGCGCTCGAGCTGAACGCCGCCCGCTACCGCCTCGGCGATGAGCAGCTTGTTCTGGCGCTGCGCCCCCAGTCGCGCGTGCCGCAGCAGCTCTTGCAGCATCGGCTCGATGGGCACCAGACGCAGCGTCCAGGCCGTGGCGGTGGTCTCGTCGAGCAGCGCGCGGCAGCGCTCGAAGCCGTCGTTGAGCACCAAGCTCTCGCGCCGCCGGAGCTGGAGCAGCTGCTCGGCTTGCGTCTCCAATTGCCCGAAGGCCGCCGTCAGCTCCGCCACGCGGTCGCACAAGCCGTCGATCAGGGCTGCGTCGACCTGCATGAAGCGCCCGCGTCGCTCGCCCTCCTGCCGCTCGACCGCCGCAGCGGATGGCTCCGAGGCTACGGGTACGAGGCTGGGCGCGGCGGAGCCGGACTGGCTGCTCGGCGGCGGTAGGGACCTGAGCTGGCGCAGCGCCAGCTGCATACCCTGCGCGTCTCCGCCGGGGGTCAGTGCACCGAGCATGGCGTCGAACGCTCCGAGCGCCAGCGGCAGGCGCTGCTGGCTGCCAAGCTCGGTCTCGAGCGCGTGCGCCAGCTCCGACAGCTCGCTCAGGCCGAGCATGCGCGCCTCGCCCTTGAGCGTGTGCAGCTCACCCAGCGCGTGCCGCAAGCTCTCGGGGTCGCTCGAAGTCTGGAAGGCGCCCACCAGCCGCTGGGTCGTCCGAACTCGTTCGATCAAGCCGGCACGGAACCGCGCGAGGAGGGCCTCGCGCGGATCGTTCAAGGCGCCTCCATCGTCAGCTCGAAGCGCTTGACCAGCGCGGACAAGCGATCGGCCTGAGTCTTGAGGCCCTGGGCCGAGGTGCGCGTTTGCGAGGTGGCGCTGACCGCCTGCGATACGACGTCGGCGATACCCTTGATGCTCTGCGACACCTGCTCGGTGCCGCTACGCTGCTGCTGCGTGACGAAGGTGATCTGGCGCGCAGCGTCGGTCGTCCCCTCTGCCAGCTTCTTGCTCTCCTCGGTGGCCATCACCGTCGAAGAGCCCGAGTCACGAATGTCGGCGACCAGCTTCTTCACGTCCGAAACCGAGGCCGTGACGCGCTCGGCCAGGCGACGCATCTCGCTGGCCACCAGCGCGAAGCCCCGTCCGCCTTCACCGGCGTGGCTGGCTTCGAGCGAGCCGTTGAGCGCCAAAAGGTCGCTGCGATCGGCGATATCACGGATGACTTCCAGGATCTCTCCGATGCGGTTGGCGTGATTGGTCAGCTCGCCGATGCGGCGCACCATATCGTCGGTGTTGTGCAAGGTGCGCTCGGCGTTGCCCAGCACCCCCTGGACGGCCTCGGACACGTGCGCTGCCGATTCCGAAAGCGAGTCCATGGTGCGGCTGATCTCGACCATCGCGCTCGACTGCGAGGCCGCAGCCGCTTCCTGCTCCTGCGAGGCTGCGAAGATTTCCGCCGCGGCGCTGGCCAGGTCGACGGAGGTCTCGCGGATCTGCTGCACCATGTTGCGCAGACCCTCGAGCATGCCGCGAAACGCATCCGGCAGCTCGCCGGTCCCCTCGACCTTGGCACGCAGATCGCCCTTGGCGATGGCGTGAGCGGCCGAGCTCACGTCGCGCATCAGGTCGAGCACGTCGTTGACCTTGTCGGTGAGCACGCCGATCTCGTCGTTGGTGGCCACCGCCACCGTGCCGATTTCCTTGAGGTCGCCCTGTTCGACGATGCGGCGTGAGATCGCCGTTAGCCGGGCGATCGGGCGCGACACGGCTCGCCCCAGCGCGTAGGCGCAGACCGGAGCCCACACGCCGACCAGCAGCGTGAACACCAGCGAGCCCCAGACGAAGCTCGACGAGGCTCCCACGGGCTGGCGCAGCACGCTCACGGCGACACGGCTAGGGTCGATGCGGCGAAACGCGATCACGTCGGGCCAGTCGACGCGCGCGCGCACGCCCGAGCTGCGCTTCCTGGCTTCGGATTGCACGAACGGGCCCAGCTCCGGATTGGCCGCGAACAGCTGCAGCGCCCCTTCCGTGCCCCGCGCCGTGCTGCCTTCGAACACGAGTGATTCGGTGCTGCGCTGCCGAAAGGCCTCCAGCACACCAGCCAGCTTGGCTTCTCTGTCCGGTACGGCGTCCAGCGACACGGTCGCCAAAGCCAGCTCGCTGGCGGCTACCTCGGCGCGGATGACGCGTTCGACATGGCTGCTTTCGACCTGCTTGACGTAGCCGAGAGCGACCATCCACAGCATCGGGCCCAGCGCCAGCGCCATGGCGACCGCAGCGATGCGCAGCTGCAGCGAGCTCGGGGTGCGATCGAGCGTGTAGCCCCCGGCGCGGGCCAATGCCGAGCACTCGCTGGCAGCGTCGGCCACCAAGGTGGAGGCAACCGGGTAGGCAAAGGCGAACGCCCCGAAGCTGAGCGCGGCGCACAGGATGGCAATCGCATTGTCGGCTTGGGGCGGCATGGGCGCGCGCTCGGGTCCGAGGCCCTTCACCATCAAGAAACCGACACCGTAGGTGGCGATCCAGGTCAGGACGTACACCGCCGAGAAGCGCAGCGGCAGACTCTGCAGGCAGCGGTCGGCCCGCAGCACCAGCTCGGGGCTCCGCGCCTTGGCGGACGTCCGGGCCAGGCGCTCCCAGGGCGCGAGCTCGACGTTCAGGTACACCGACCAAACCACGATCTTGGCGAGCGTGAGCCCGGCCAGCATCAGCATCGGATCGCTGGCAGCGCCGGTACCGAGCAGCTGCGTGAAGGCCAGGATCACGAACGGCGCGAACAGCGTATCGAGCAACGCGAAGGTGAGAATCGAGCGTAGAGTCAGGGTTTTGAGCATGAGCTAACCTCGAACGACCTCGAGCAGACGCTCGGGTGAGAGAACGAAGATGGAAGGCGCGCCGTCTTCGAGCGCGAGCCGTGCCACGAGCGGGGCGAGGCCGGGGAACGGCTCGGGCAACTCGAGCAGTGCGCCCTCCGCCAGCTGCAGCAGCGCGAGCTCGCCCCGTGCCAGCAGCGGCACCCGCTGCTGCTCGGTACCGACGACGATCACGCGCGCCTCGTCGCCTGCGGCTGCTGACCGTGCGTCCGGGGCGCTGGCACCGGCCCCCGAGAGCCGTGAGCCAGCTCCGAGCAGCTCGGCCGGATCGAGCGGCACCGTGCCGGCCCAGTCCCCGCGACGTTGGACCGCCAGCACCAGCGCGCTCGGCACGGCCCAGCAGCGCTCGGCATCCCGAACCACCAGCAGGCTCGTGCCCTTCCGCTCAGCCGCTGGTTGCATGCATGTTTCCAGCGTGGGCCTGCAGGCCGCGGGCGGTGCCGCCCAAGATCTCGGCGACGAACAGGTGAAGGTCGACGACGGCCAAGATGCGTCCCTCGACCTCGGTTTCGGTCGAGGTGTAAGGCAGCTCCGTCACGCTACAGGGCCGGAGGTCGCTAGTAGAAAATGCATGCACCTCGCGCGCGGCGTCCACCGGCAGCGCGACGATGCATTCGGCAACGCTGGCGATCAGCGTCCGCCCGCGCGGAGCGGAGCCGGCCAGACGGGCGAGACCGAAAGGCGCGGCCAAATCGACTACCGGGATGGCTCTGCCGCGCCAAGCGATGACGCCAGGCATCTCCGCTCGCGCGCCCGGGATTGGCAGCCAGACTTGTGCCCCCAGGATTTCGCGAATGATCTCCGCGTCCAGCAAGATCCAAGTCTCGTCGAGCCTGGCGGGGACTAACGCGCGCATGCCATCGATTGTCCGACCCGATCCATGTTTCCGCCCGGTACCATCCGTGCTGCCAGCGAGGAATCACGCTGGGCAGAGCGCGTGAGCGTAGCATCACCAAGCCGCGAGCGATCAAGATCCCTGCGCTTCTGCTGTGCGCGAAATGTCACACGCTGCCGCGAGCGAAACGCAGATCGCGTTGCCCACCAACACGATCGAATGCTGCACGTGTCTCGACACGAGACCGGGCCTCTAGGAAGCGCGACAATCCACCGCGATTGAGCCTCCAGACAAACGCGATTGGGGCTGGGGCCCCAATCGCCACGAGACAGAGGCCCGGTCTCGTGGCGAGACAGGTGCAGCATTCGATCGTGTTGGCAGGCAACGCGATCTGCGTTCGCTCGCGGCAGCGTGTGACATTTCGCGCACAACAGAAGCGCAGGGATCTTGATCGCTCGCGGCTTGGTGATGCTACGCTCACGCGCTCTGTCCAAGCGTGATTCCTCGCTGGCAGCACGGATGGTACCGGGCGGAAACATGGATCGGGTCGGACAATCGATGGCATGCGCGCGTTAGTCCC
>DATDEV010000410.1:0-3495 GCA_036522995.1 Polyangiaceae bacterium | reverse complement strand
CACAGGCGCCCGTGAACGGGACGCAGGCCAGTAAACCGACGATTCTCTTCAATGCGTTCTCCGTCCGAAGGTCCTGTGTAGATCGGTGCCGTTTCGGGTCACGGGGGAGCGAAAGACGCGCTAGCGCGGGGTTGGGGTCAGGGTCGTGGTGCACGGCAGGCGGGCTTCGTCCCACGCGGGCGCGGCCGCGCCGCTCTTGAAGCCCAGGTTGTCGAAGTGCCGCTGAGTATCGTGGTACAGGTGCTCGCGCACGAAGGGGTAAAATTCCAGGTGGTCGTTGTCGGAGTGGAACAGCACGTCACCGAACGTCACGCTGGCCTGTCCCACCGGCACGCCGCTGGGCGGCAGATCGACGCAACCATACGGCTGCCCGTCGAGTAACAAATAGGCGCGCTGCGTGGAAATATAGGCCTCGAAGCGCGTCGTGCGGTCGACACCCAACTGCTCACCGACCTCCGCGTGGGGAGCCAGGCTGAGCGCCTTGGTCGCGTCGTCGGGATCGAAATAGTGATGGAGATCGGCGACCGGGCACTGGATGTTCACCTCCCACAGGCGGTGGTCGCAGACCTGCAGCTCGAACAGGTTGGGCCAGTCACCCCAAGTCTGAATTACCAGCGCGTTGCCGAGAGCTAGCGTGTGCTGCACGGGCGGATCCTGATCCGAAATCACGATTTGCGGGTAGCGGAGCGCGGTCGTAAAGGCGTTTACCTCCATGGTGACGTGCAGGTAGGTCTCGGCGTCGATCTGCGCCTTTTGCAGCGGCGTGATGCGAAACTTGCCGTTCACGCCCGAGGCGAGGTCGGCGTACATGACCCATAGCTCGCCGAGCAGCGGGGCCAGCACCTGGCGATCGGTCTCGACGTAGTGGAACGACGTGTCGAAGCGCTCCGAGCGCTGCCGAAAATCTTGGAAGCAGTTGCCCGAGGGGTCTCCGCACGGCTCGCTCGTGAGGTCGCCGAGCGTGTCGTCGGCCCGAAAGCCCCAAGACCAATCGAGATCCGGCGGCGCTGCGGGTGCAACGTCGACGAAGGCGCGCGCCAGGGCGCGAGGGCGGCTGTCTTCCGCGAACTGCCCGTTCACGTAAAGTGCCCCTGCGGGCGAGGCAGCGCGCGCCTCGTCGATGCTGAGCCACGCCGGATGCGTGTCGTTCGCGGGCAGCGAAATGGGCGATAAAAGCCCGGGCAGACTCGGGCAGCCAGGGCTGAGCGCTTCGACCACCAGCGTGGTCTTTTCAGTCAGCCCGGACCAGTGCAGCTCGAAGCTTGGCAAGCTATTGCCCTGGCGGCGCACTCGCTCGAAGCGCGGTATGCCGGTCGCCAGCTCGTCGTGCGAGGTGTTGCTCAAGCTCAAATAGAAGACGCGCATGAGTGGCGCCGTGCCGGGCGCGGCGTTGGTCAGCACTGGGAAGATCTGGGTTTGGCCCTGCCGCACGGCCGCCTCGGGCCCGTCCGCGAAGTAGTAACGAGCCTTCGCGTCAGTGCTCGTATAGACCCAGCGGGTTTGCTCACTTGCTTGCGTCGGCACGTAGAAAGCAATGCCGTCGTCGCGAAAGCCGCGTGCCAGGAGCGCGTCACGCTCCGTTTCCGAGCTGATGTATTGTTTCACGCGCGAGGCGGTCCAGCGCATGAAGTAAAATGGGTTTTCGGCGGTCGGATCCGAGTCGCCGAGTGCGTAGACAGGCGTGCGATCTTGGCCGGATTCCAGGTAAACGTGGCCGAGCGTCGCTTCGGCGAGCGAGCGCGTGTAACCGTTCACGTCTTGGCCGTCGACCAACGTCTTCATGTAGCCGCCGGGCAGGGGCGGGGAGCCGTCGAGCGCGACGGGCGGCACTTCGCGCTTCCCAGCGCAGCGATAGACGGCGTCGCGGATCGTGATCTCGCCGTCCGCCGCGACAGAGATGTCCTGATCTGGAGGCAATGCGTAGACCCGGTAGTCGACCGCCTCGGCGAGCGGCTCGAGTGTGATGCTCACGCTATCGCCGCTCACGCTGGCGTGAACACCGGTGAGTCGGGGTAGGGGCGGCAGCGCTGTTCCAGGCGCAGGGCCGGCGCCGGTCGTGCCGCCAATGGCGCCGCTGCTGTTGCTGCTGCTGCCGCTGCTGCCCGCGATGCTGACTGGCAGCTGGTAACCGAGGTCATTGCCGTTATCGACGCAGGCCGCAGCAAGCGCGCCTAGCGCACCTAGCCAAGCGGGCGGGAGCCGATGGGCTGCGTTTTTCCAGCGAACGTTCGGCAGCATGAGCAGCTCGATTGTAGCTCTGACGCGGAGAGTCTGGTTTTTTCGACGCTTTCCCCATGCTCGGGGGACGTGTAGCCTCGCGGTGACCCGTTTCGTGCCATTTCTACACTGGCTATTCGTTGCCTCAATATCGCGTCATTCCAGGCTCTCGAGCTTCCGAGCCGGCCCCTCCGGGTGACGGGCGGCGCGATGAGCTAGCGGGCCTCGTGGGCGGCATTGCTCGTGGCGACGCGGACGCGCTGCGGACGTTCTTGTCGGCCATCGTGCCGCAGCTCTTGCGCGTGGTGCGCAGCGTGCTTGGCCCCGAGCATCCGGATCTCGAAGACGTCGCGTACGAAGCGGCCTACGCGGTCGTCGATAGCCTGCCGACCTTTCGCGGCGAAGGCACGGTGCTGCACTTTGCCTGCCGCGTGACCGTGCTGTCGGCCATGAACGTGCGGCGCCGTGATGCCGCCCAAAAGCGAGCGCTGGTGCGCAGCCCGACCGATCTCGACAGCGTCGAGCTCGACGCGCCGAACCCCGAAGAGAACGCGCAGAGGTCGTCGCTCGCTCCGATCGTGCGCGAGCTGCTCGCCACTTTGCCCGACACACTGGCCGAAGCTCTCGCGCTGCACGTCGTGCTCGGCTACACCGTTGCCGAGATCGCGCAAGCCGCGAGCCTGCCGCTCGAGACCGTGCGCAGCCGCCTCAGGCTCGCCAAGCAGGCGCTGCGCAAACGTGTGCTGAATAGCCCAAAGCTTCGCGAAGCGGTCGATCGCAGCGTGGAGGCGGAAGCATGAGAGACAGCGTCGAAGATCTCAGTGCGCTGTCGCGGCGCGGCGAGCTCGACGCGGCCGAGCAGCGTCGGCTGCAGCTTTCCCTGCAAAGCTCGTCCGAGGCGCGTCTTCTGCATCGCGCTGGGCTCGACCTGGATCTGGCCGGCTCGATGCTACCGGGCGACGACGCGTTGGCGGAGCGCGTGAAGCGACGCGTGCTGGCTCGGGTGCTGCCCGCCGCGACGCCGCGGCGTCGCCGGCTCTCGCCGTGGGGCATCGCCGCGGCGGCGGCGTGCCTGGCCGTCGCTGCCGGAGCGGGTGCCGTCACGGAGCTGCGTTCGCTGCGCGTCCTGTTCGGCTTGTCCGCGCCAGAGCCGCCCGCGCCGGCCCGCAAGGCAGTCGCGGCGGTTGCGGCAGCAGCGCCGGCGACGCCGCCCGTCATGCAGGCTCCCGAGTCGGCTGCGAGCGCAGCTGCGCCGCCGCCGCCTCAGCCAAGCGTGAA
>DATDEV010000409.1:0-4886 GCA_036522995.1 Polyangiaceae bacterium | reverse complement strand
ATGTGGCGTGGGCTATCCAGGTAGCGCTCGAGGTAGATGCGCTCGTCGGCGAAGGCAGCCTTGCCCCGATCGGCGCAGCTCTGCGCGGCACGCGCCAGCTCCCCCGGCTCGCGCACCACTTGCATGCCGATGCCGCCACCTCCCCCGGCCGCCTTGACCAAGATCGGATAGCCGATGCGTTCGGCCTGCTGGGCCAGCTCTGCGTGATCGCTCGGCGAGATCGGGCCATCCGTCCCCGGTGGCGGCGACGCGCCCACCGAGCGCGCGACCGCGCGCGCGTGCAGCGTGTCGCCGAACGCTGCCAGCGCGCCGGCAGGTGGACCGATGAAGACGATGCCTGCCTCGCGCACGCGCTCCGCAAAGCCGGCGTTTTCGCTGAGCAAGCCGTAACCGGGGTGGATCGCGTCGGCGCCGCTCTCGCGCGCGGCCTGCAGCACCAGCTCGGGGTTCAAGTAGCTCTGCGCCAGCGGCGCGGGCCCCAGCCGAAAGGCTTGATCGGCCGCGCTGACGTGGGGCGCGGTCACGTCGGCGTCGGAGAACACCGCCACGCTCTCGATGCCCAGGCGCTCCAGGGTGCGAAACACGCGACAGGCGATCTCACCCCGATTCGCAACCAAGACGCGCTGGAACATCAACCGCAGTATAGCCCGCTCGGGCCCGAGCTACAGCAGGTTCGAGCTCAGCTGTCGCCTCGCCGAAGCGCGTCGCGCTCGCGCTTCTTCTTCACCAAGTCATCCGCGATGGCCAGCTGGCCGCAGGCGGCCGACACTTCGTCGCCGCGGCGCGTGCGCACGAAGCAAGACAGCCCCGCCTCGCCCAGCGCGCGCTGGAACGCCGCCACCCGCGCGCCGCTCGGCGCTTTCAGCTCCGAGGCGCTGATCGGATTCATCGGGATCAGGTTCACCTTCACGCGCAGGCCGCGCAAAAGCAGCGCCAGCTCGCGCGCCTGATCCGGGCTGTCGTTGACGCCGTCCATCAGCGTGTACTCGATGGTGATGCGGCGGCGCATGGGCAGCGGGTAATCGCGCAGCGCCTGGATCAGCTCCGCGATCGGGAACTTGCGATTCATGGGCATGATGCGGTCGCGCACCTCGTCGCTCGGCGCGTGCAGCGACACCGCCAGGCCGACCTTGCCGCCGAAATCTGCGCCCAGGCGTGCGATGCCGGGCACCAGGCCCACGGTGCTGACCGTGATACGCCGCGGGCTCATGCCGCGCGCCACCGGATGCGTCAGCAGCCGAATCGCGCGCGCTGTCTCGTCGTAGTGATGCAGCGGTTCGCCCATGCCCATGAACACCAGGTTCTTGAGCTCTTCGTTCGGCCCCAGCTGCGTGCGGGAGATCAGCACCTGGCTCACGATTTCCGAGGCAGTCAGCCCGCGCTGCAGGCCCGCTTGGCCGCTGGCGCAGAACACGCAGCCCATCGCGCAGCCGTACTGAGTGGAGACACACAGCGTGACGCGCGTCTTTTCGGGCGCGCCTTGCTCGTCGTCCTCGTCGTCCTCCGGCGCGGCCGAGGCGTCGGCGTCGACCAGATCGGTCATCGGAATGATCACGCACTCGACGCGCGCGCCTTGCGCGAGCTCCAGCACCAGCTTGCGCGTGCCGTCGGCGGCGGCGTGAACGCTCGCCACGCGCGCGGGCGGAGCGAAGCCGTCGGCCTTGAGCCGCTCGCGCAGTGGTTTGGCGAGGTCGGTCATCTGCTCGGGATCGAGCACCCCGCGCTCGTGGATCCAGCGAAAGATCTGTTCGGCGCGGAAGGGCTTCTCGCCCAGCTGTTGCATTGCCTCGCGCCACTCTTCGGGCAGGCGTCCGACCGGATCGACAGCGCTCGTCACAGCTCGCGCTCCTTGGCTTCGTTCCAGTAGCCGTCCAGGGTGTCGAGCGGCAGCCCGCCCGTCGGCTTGCCGTCTTTGTCGCGCGGAAAACCGCCGTGCTCTTCGGCTACGCGGGCCTCGACGTGAGCAAAGCGCTGCGCGAAGCGATCTGCCGTCTTGCGCAGGGCGGTCTCGGCGTTGACGCCTTGGTGGCGCGCGAAATTGACCAGCGCGAACAGCACGTCGCCCAGCTCGCTTTCGATGCGCTCCTGCTGGCCACCGGCCACGGCTTCGTCCAGCTCGCCCAGCTCCTCGGCCACCTTGTCGCGCGAGCCGCGCGAGTCGGGCCAATCGAAGCCCACCTTGCTGACCTTGTCGCTCATGCGCTGGGCCCGCGCCAGCGCCGGGAACGAGCGCGGCAGGCCCGCCAAGACGCCGCGGTCGCCGTACTCCTGCAGCTTGATCTGGTCCCAGTTGGTCAGCACCTGCTCGCTGCCCGTGACCTGCACGTCGCCGAACACGTGCGGGTGCCGGCGCACCAGCTTCTCGACGATCGAGCGCACCACGTCGTCGGGCCCGAAGCTGCCCTGGCTGCGCGCCAGCTCGCCCATGAACACCACCTGTAGGAGGAGGTCGCCTAGCTCATCCTTGAGCGCCGCGGGATCGCCCGAATCCACGGCGTCGATCACCTCGCAAGCCTCCTCGAGCACGTAACGGCGCAGGGATTCGAAGCTCTGCTCGCGATCCCAAGGGCAGCCGTCCGGCGCGAGCAGGCGCTGCATGAGGGCGACCAGGCTCGGGTAGGTCTGTCCCCGCTGCTCGGCCAGCGCGGGGGTCTCGGGGACGTCGAACGTCGCTGCCATGCGCCGCGCTCTAGCACGCCCGGGAAGGCTCGGGCATGCTGAGCCCATGACAGGGTCCCCTACCCAGGAGCTCTTGGTCGAGGATCGGGGCAGCGTGCGCCTTTTGCGCCTGCAGCGCCCGGGCGCCAAGAACGCGCTCACGCGCGAAGTCCTCGCAGCATTATTGGCGGCGTTCGCAGACGCCAGGGAAGCGCGGGGCGTGCGCGCCATCGTGCTATCCGGCACGCCCGGAGCCTTCTGTTCTGGCGCCGATCTGCGCTGGCTTTCGCAGGTGGTCGAGGCCGGGGAAGAGGTTCTGCCGACGCTGGAGCGCTTTCAGGCGCTCACGCTCGGCATCGTCGAGCACCCGAAGCCGGTGATCGCGGCCGTGACGGGCCCGGCGGTGGGCTTCGGCGCCGATCTGGCGCTGGCTTGCGATTTTCGGGTGTTCGCCGAATCCGCCTACCTGCAGGAGAAATTCGTGGCGGTCGGCCTGATGCCGGACGGCGGCGGCAGCTACTTCCTCACGCGCCTGCTCGGTGTGGCGCGCGCGCTCGAGCTGCTGATGCTGGGCTCGCGCATCGACGCGGCTCAAGCGGTCTCGCTCGGATTGGCGACCAGCATGACCGCCGACAGCGACACCGAACGCGCAGCGCTGGCGCTAGCTGCGACCCTGGCCGCGGGACCACCGCTCGCGCTGGCACGCATCAAGCACGCCGTGCACGCCGGAGCCGGTGAGCTGCGCGCCGCGCTGGCCCGCGAGCGCGACGGTCAGCTCGCATTGCTGAAGAGCGCCGACGGCCGGGAGGGGGCGCGAGCCTTCCTGGAGCGACGCACGCCGGTTTTCCGTGGTGAGTGACCTGTCAGTAGCTCAGAACAGGTAGCGTTCGCCCGAGTCGCACAGGATGGTGACGACGTTACCGGCGCCGAGCTTGTTGGCGACCTCGAGCGCGGCGTGCACGTTGGCACCCGAGGAGGGCCCCACCAGCAGGCCCTCTTCGCGGGCCAACCGGCGCGCCATGCGCTCGGCCGCCACGTCGCTCACCTCGATGATCTCGTCGAGGGCGGAGCGCTCCAGGATCTCGGGCACGAAACCGGCGCCCAGCCCCTGAATGCCGTGCATGCCGGGCGGCTTGCCCGAGAGCACAGCACTGCCGGACGGCTCGACGCCGCAAATGCGCACCTTGCCGGCCAGCTTTTTTCGCAGCGTCCGTGAGACGCCGGTGATGGTGCCGCCGGTGCCGACGCCGGCCACGAAAGCCGCCAGACTGCCGCCCGTCTGCTCCAAAATCTCCAGCGCCGTCCCGTGCTCGTGGCTCTCGGGATTGGCGGGGTTGGTGAACTGACTGGGCATGAAAGACGAGGGCGTGTCCTCGAGCACGCGGCGCGCACGGCTGACGGCGCCCGCCATGCCTTCGGTCGCTGGCGTGAGCACGATCTCGGCGCCGTAGGCGCGCAGGATGTAGCGGCGCTCGAGGCTCATGTCCTCCGGCATCACCAGCACGCAGCGATAGCCGCGCACCGCAGCGATCATGGCCAGGCTGATGCCGGTGTTGCCGCTGGTCGCTTCGACGATCACCGAGCCGCTCTTGAGCGCGCCACTCGCTTCGGCGGCAGCGATCATCGCCAGCGCCGGACGGTCCTTGACGCTGCCGGCCGGGTTCATGAACTCGACCTTTGCCCAGATGGTGCCACCGCCCTGCGGGCTGACGCGTCCCAGCCGCACGAGGGGTGTCTTCGCGATCAGGCTGAGCGCGTCGTCTGCAACGCGAAGGCCACTTTCGGTGGTCCTGGAGGCGGGCTTGTCCATGAGGCGTCTAGCTTAGCAACGGCCCTACTGCTTCCACAACGCGCACCGCCCGACCCAGCACGGTGAGCGCGCTTTGTGACTCGAGGGCCGAGCTTGCCAGGCTGGCCAGCAGGCGGGTTTCCCCGCTCGGCGCAGCATGAACGCTGGTCACATGGCCAACACTCACACCGTCCGGCCCGAGCACTTCGGTGATTTGGCCGCCGTCGCTCACCTGCGACAGCAGCTCGCCGCCGCCGGCGAGGGGCACCAGGCGACGCTTCACCTTGCCCCGCATGTCCTGCATGCACACGACTTCTTGACCCAAATAGCAGCCCTTGGTCCACGACACCGCGACCCGGTCGAGAGACGCTTCGTGGGGGTTGTCGCGCTGGTCGAAGTCTACGCCAAAGCTGCCCAGGCCGTGCTCGGCCAAAAGCGC